>JBAJNM010000077.1 GCA_036881865.1 Parvularculales bacterium
CAGTGGCGAATAAAACGTCGTTGTCTAAGTAATACTTAAGTTTGTTGACTGTGTACGCATCAACGCTTGAATCAGTGGCTACTACATAAATTTTTCCCGGCTCAACTACCCGCACACCGACTACCGGTAACTCTTTTATTAGTCGGCTACCGTCCCATAGCTCAACCTTGGCCAGCTTGGACGCTTTTAGCCCGGTAGCATCTGCATTTTTAAGAGCGTTAAGCGCATTTTTCTCAATAATAACAGGCATGGTTTAAAATGTTTTCCTTGAGTATTTGGCAGACTGCGCAAAGGATTTTAAAAAAAGATCGCCCTTAAAGTCTGCTCTAAGGTTTAAAGGATAATAAAACGCCTTGCTAGAAACTTTGGCAGACTGCGCAAAGGATTTTAAAAAAAGATCGCCCTTAAAGTCTGCTTTAAGGTTTAAAGGATAACAAAACGCCTTGCTTGAAAATTTAGCAGACTGCGCAAAGGATTTTAAAAAAAGATCGCTGTTAAAGTCTGTACCAATGTCTAATATATAACGGCTTCTTAACGGGGTAACGATGTCTAGCAACTTTTGTATTACTTCCTGGCGCTGGATATCGGTACCAGCTTTTGCGCTAGATGACACTGTTATTCTAAAGGTATAAGGCTCTTCCGGCGGGCTTTGTTCCCACCATTCTTTTATAGCCGCATGGCCGCCAATTGGTTCGGCAACTTGCTCCAATGATTTACGGCTGCCTTTTATGGCGTGTTGATTAGGTGAAAAGGCGCACACACTGCGCTTCTGCCGCTCTGTCCAGGCCTCGTCCCATATGTCAGTCTTTAACGACCAAGCTAGAACAGATAAAAACGACGCCGGGCACTCTTTAATATTCCACAGCTTTTTTATATCAACAGGTAGACTTTTAAATCGCTCGGCGATTGTATTAGACAATGCGTTTTCTTGTGGCGTTGCCGACGGCGGCATAAGTTTATCTTTTTTAGCTGTCATGACTTGCCAACTTCAAAGCAATGGCCGAACAATATCCGGCTTCATTTTTTTTGGGTTTTATATCTGCTGTCGGGCTTTCCAGATCAACACGTACAACGCCTTCTTGTTGTAAAATACGGTAAATTCCAGAGACTGGAATAATTTGCCCTATTAGTCGCCTTTCTTCAACGTATAGCCCCAGCTCTTTTTCTGCCGTCTTCTTTATAATGTTAGCACCAGGTCCGGGCAATACATGTAGCGTAGCGTTTATTTTATAGTTGATAATTTTAGCGCTTTCTATCGTTACCAGGTCAGTGACTTGTCTTATTTCCGGCTTTTGCATGTATGCGTTAACAGTCGCTAATTGTTCTGCGCTGACGGTTCCTGGCGCTGTTCTTGATAATACAGTTATAAGTACTTTGCCCTTTTCAGGACTGCTGGCGGTTGCATCCTGAATACTGGACAAGGATTTTAACGCATGATAGGTATAACTGTCTCTCGTGCCTGCATTGCTTAGCCCCTCCCAGGCTAAATACAAGCGTCGTCTATAATCTTTATCGCTTTCAAACACAGCGGGTACCGGTGGCGTTTTGGTATTGTCTGCCGGTTTTATTGTATGGCGTGTTGTGCGATATAATGCCCCCAGATTATCAAGATCAGCCCCCCGAGCATACGGTAACATGACAGCCCTGGCGGCCTGATTAATACGAGAACGGAGCAACACTTCACGATAGGCGGCAACCTCTAACAGCTTGTAGGCCGGATCACTTTCAACTAGTGCGTTAAACTCTGGCGCCCGCTTTCGTACGTCTTTAAGCATGGCGTCAAGTATGTTTTCATAGTCAAGAGTTTCTACAATATCCGGCGCTGGTAATTGCGATAAATCAATATTGCTTACACTCATATGGCCAGGCCCTCTAGCTTTATGTGTTCTCTGCTTGGTATGTATATGCCGTAAATATTTATAATAGGCCGACCAGCTGTAACGGCCACAACGCTAATACGAGTCAGTTTTAGCCGCTTTTCCCACTTGTCAAGCGCTTCAGCGACAGCAGCGTAACACTCTATAAACCACGATTTATTGACAGGTGTGTCTACTAATTCAAACAATTTTGAACCATACTCAGGCCGCATGACACGAGAACCCAACGGGGTTATAAGAATATCAATAACACTTTGTCGTAAATGTTTAATACCTGATAATTGCTTGCCTGTTGTCGCATTAATACCATTCATAAAAAAAATATTTTGTTATTGCTGGGTTGCAGGTGGTGCGCCGTTTGCCGGATGCGTATGAGTATTAAAGATAAGGCGGTCGGCGCTCATTGAGCGAGTACTGTCTGTTATATCGCCGGACGCTTTAATACTCCCTTGCGTGCCAATATCGCCGGACGCTTTGACGCTGCCTTTTGTTTCTATATCGCCGGTTGTTTTAACGTTGCCTTGTGTTTTTATATTCCCCTTAACGGTTAAATCTTTTTTTATAATCACGCCCGCCGGGCTGTCAATTGTAAAAGCTCCATCAGCAGGCAGAATAATGTCAAGCTTATGCGCCTTCGTGTCGTAACGAATGCTTGCGCCGTCTTTAAATTGCATGACAGTGCACTCCGGCTTCGTTTCCGGCGCTGCGTGATCTTGTGTAAATCCTGCGGGCAGTATCCAGGCCTGCGCCGGATTGCCATCCGGGCATAATAGTAGCACTTGCTCGCCCACCTCTGGCGCCCACCATGTTTTATTGTTTCCTGCTCTAGTCGTCAACCAGGGTAGCCAGGCTGTTAAAAGCTCGCCAGCCTTTACTTTTAATCTGGCTTTTTTATAATCGGCTTCTTGCACCGTACCCGGCTTTATAATATTGGACAGTTTGCGAGCCAGCTCTACTAGATTATATTCGTACATAGTTGTCTTTATGCTTTTTGCCCCTTTCCGGGCTAGCGTTGTATTTAACAATGTCCGGCAAAAAATTAACGCCTTTGTCATATTGGCCTAAATAAACAGACTGCCCCCAGGTTATCCGCCAGGACTCGTACCCCGTGTGTCCTGGTTCAAATAAAGCAGGCTGTGCACTTATACTTTCCGGCAAGCCGATATCTTTACCTAATCCCCATTTATTATTATAAATAAACTGGAGCAACGCTGCCGCATAATTGGACGCCGCTACGCTTACCTGCTCAAGCGAGTACCCGGTAACCGGTAGTAACGCACTGATCGAAAAGTCACACAAAGCGCACACACGACCATCCCCGGCGCTTTGCTCTATAGCCATGTTTTCCAATGCCAGCAACATCGCCACAACTTCAGGCGTCGGACTCAGTGGGCTATAGACTTCTATAAGGTCAACTTTGTTATTAAACTTTTCACGCAAGCGGCCAACGATCGCCGCATACACTTCAGTCAACGTGTTTATCATTTAGCGGTCTCAACGTTTAGTGCATAATTTATCTCTTCATTTAAACGTCTATTGAAGTATTGTTTTACTTGATTCTCAAGGCGATGCAATACTAGACGCCCTGGTACGTCAATATCTATCATTTCTCGCTTAATGGGTAGACGCTCTCTTCCTACTCTTTTGAAAACATTGGCCGGGCCGTTCTTAATACGTACGACAAAGGCACCGGGAAAAAAATACTTACCAGCCTTCGCTCCTAGGCTTGTCTGTCTTGGTTCCCCTGCTCTTCTGGCTGATATAGGGTTCAAACCTACCCAAACTTTCCCAGTCAGTGTTTTATTGTCAAAATCTGAATAAATACGGGGCTTGACGTGTTTTTGTCCGACTAGTATCTCTTTGGCTATCCCTGTTATTATTTGGCGTTGTAGCCATTTATGTGTCTTACGTACGGCACGCTGCAAGGCTTTCGCAAGCTGGCCGGGCTTATGCTTTATCTCATCTAGTGCCGCACTGTCTTCTATTTCAAGTTTTAAGTCATAACTCATAGCCAATCCTTAGCTTTTGCTGACGTTTTTGTCGTCAAGTAAACAACAGTAAGCCCGCCACCGTCTGGCAATTTTTTGAGCGCTTTGAATGGTGTGTTATTAATAATTAACACGTCATTTACAACAATTTTACGAGCGTCACTGTCAAAAACAGTAACAACCGGCTGAGCTGCGTCAAGCTGAAGCCGCTGTAGGTGTCCTTCCTCCGTTGGTATAAAAAACTCCCCACGAATGGTAATATTGTTGGGTAGTCGTACTTCTGTGCCGACTGTGTCCATTATAATATTGTCCATTTCTGCGGAAAGTTTCTCGAACTCATTCATGAATAACGACTGCTAGGCCATTTTCTACAAGTTCGGCTGCCTCTTTGGCTGACATATTGAAGCCTTCATCCCGTTCAATAAGAAACACTTTGTTATCAATAATAACTTGAAGCGTTGCTAAGGCTTTTACTACAGCAATCTTTTCAGGCTTTTCAGGCTTTTCAGGCTTTTCAAGCTTTTTAGGCTTTTTAGGCTTTTTAGGCTTGCTGTTGTCGTCTTCTTGTTTTTTTTCTTCCGTCATAACATTACCTAGGCTAACGTTTACGCATTGTCTACTACTTGAGAATAAACAAAAGCATCAGGGTCGGGAATAATGGGCAGCGGTGCCGACTGTGTCATTAAATACTCGACACCGGGATCTCTATTGAACCAGTTCTTCGGATAGCGGCTAGCCTCTACCACACCTTGTGCGGCCGCTTCTGCGTCCAAGATAGCGCCGTAAGCTCGAATACCATTATAAGAACTGTTACCCAAAAGAACACCACCGGCTGGCATGTAGTCTTGATCTTGTCGTAGTTCGTCCTTGTATTTGCCGTTATAAACGTAAATTTTTAAGCTACCGACGACGCCTTTAAACTGAGCTGTGCGTACTTGTGATGGACCTGTTTCCGCATTGGATAGAGAGCCGCGTCGTGTATCTAGTAGTGTTTGCACAGAATCAAAAGCGACAAAGGCTCGCCACGCTTTGCGCCCCATAATGACTGTGTCACAGACACCCGTACAAAGTTCTGACCAGTCTTCTAAGTCGTCGATAGGTTTTCTTGATTCCTTGTCTAGTGCATCCCACTTGGCCTTTCCGGCGACAGTAATAGTATTTTTTACATGTCGGCCGTAGTCTACTTCCTG
Organism: Parvularculales bacterium; assembly: GCA_036881865.1. Classification (NCBI taxonomy): domain Bacteria; kingdom Pseudomonadati; phylum Pseudomonadota; class Alphaproteobacteria; order Parvularculales; species Parvularculales bacterium. The sequence continues at coordinate 5,056 of JBAJNM010000077.1, forward strand.
TTTTTCGTATTGATCGCCCTCTACAACAACTTTCCCCGTCGTTAGTATTTTGGCGGCCATCCATTCCTCACGGTGAACAATTTGCTTGTTCTGCTCGTCCAGTAACTGAGCCACAACAGCTAGACGGCGTTGTTCTGGTGAAAGATTGCCACCCAAAGGTTCGCCCGGACGACGTTGTAGTAACATTTCAGGCAGTACAATATCTTTGGGTTTAACGTAAGCGGGCTTAAAGTGCGCCAGCTTGCCGCCCTCTTTTTTCCTTACCTTTCCTTCAATAACAGGCGAGACAAACGGCGCTAGCGTTACATCCCTTACAATTTTGTCAAACATAATTTCTTCGGTCGAAAATGTGTACATTCTCGGAAAAAACATATCCAGAAAAAACGAGCTAAAAGGCTGTAACTGTCGCATAATGCCAAGCATGGCATAAGTAGATAATGGTTCCATTGTCTTTTTTCCTTAGTCGTTAATAGGCGTCTGGTGACTGATAGGGGTACCGGTAAATGCGGTAGCCTTTTGTGCTGCGGTTGTACTTTTTGGCCAGTTAATCATATGCGAGTTAAAAGTACCGCACTTGTAAACGGCTACGACTTCAGCTCCGTTAGTGGCGTCTATGTCATAGGCAGACATAAAAACGGCTTTGTTTGTTCCGTCGGTAGCTGTAGGGTTATACGCCTTTAATTCTCCCGTCGTCTCCACCTGCCCAAGCGGTGTCAACTTTTCAAACTTCTCACCCGCTGCAACAGTAGCGCTAGTTGTGTAGGCGACATCTGAACCGGTAAACGGCGTCGTATATTTATACTCATCAAAAGCCATTTTTTTTACTCTCCGTGCTTGATTCCTGTAATCGTGCTATATGCGCTTAACGCTTGCTCTATAACAGCGTCATCGCCGCTTACTTGCTCGTAGTCGGCGTCTGAGCTTACTACCGGCTTATGCGTTGCATTCATAGCAGCGTCAAGCAATGGGTTGCTATCTTGTTGTTGTTTTTCTTGTGGTGCTGTATTTAGTAGGCTCTTAGCACTGTCAACGCTTAAGTCAGTATTGAAAGCAAGGTGTTCAGCCATAGCCCTACGCCCTTCTGCCTCCTTGCATGTAGTAATACTTTTAATTCGCTCACGCTCTGCTGTGACCAGTTCTGCTGCGACCTTTTCCGCCTGCTCTTTTGTGAGCGTCTCTTGATCTTCGTATTGTTCTTTCCTGCCCATTTCAGCCCCCATAGCTGTGTTTTTATGTTGTGTTGTTACATATTCTCGGAAAACGTTAACCGCCTCAAAACCGTTTACCAGTTCGTCGGCCAGGCCGATTTTAATAGCGTCTTGTCCAGTATAGGTCGCAGCCTCTGTATTTAGTATATCTTGTACGCCCATTCTCATGTACTTGGCCACCTTTTCCGCAAACATTAAGCGAGTTTTGTCCACCTGCTCTTGAAACTCCTTAACGACATCAGCCTTTAAATTAAAGTATGGATTGCCGTCTACTTTATGCGCGCCTGAATGAATTAAAGTAACCTTGAGCCCCTCTTCTTCTAGTGCTTTCTCGTGACTACAATGCGCCAGCAGTACACCAACACTCCCGGCTACTCCTGTCTGTGTTATATACCTTCTACCCGTAGCGGATGCTATAGCCATAGCTGCGCTACAGTTCATGTCATAACAAAGCGCTGCGACTGGTTTTATTTGGCCAAGTGCGTGTATTATATCTGTACAATCAAAACAGCCCAGCACTTCTCCGCCAGGGCTATCAATATCCAGGAGTACACCGTCTACCGCATGATCTGCAACAGCTTCATTAAGCCTTTGAATTATGCCGTTATAGCCTGTCATACCTGAATGTGGCTGCATATAGCTGTATTTGTGCACCAGCGTTCCAGATACGGGTAAAATGGCAATGCCGTTTATTACCTGATAAGAGCGCACGCTCTCTCTGCTGTTTTCGTATTCTTCGGCCTCTGTACGCATATTCTGGCTACAAAGCAGACGGCCATTGACGTCTTGTAACTGCTTAATGCCTAAACGGTCAGACAATGAAGAAAAGAATACACGAGCGTACCCCGGTTCCATTAGTAGCGGCTGATTAAATGCTCGTGCCGCTAGGTTGGGGTAGTTGTTGCAGGTCTTATAACTCATCTTTGTTGCTGCCCTCTTGCTCGTCTAACTGTAAAGTTCTTACCCAACTAGGTGGAGGTAGGCCAGCCTCTTGTCGTTCTTTCGTTTCCCTAACCTGCTGCATAAAAATTTCTTGATAGTCTTCGCCCATGTTGGCAAGTTCCTTTTCATAAGTTGATAGGCCGTGCTCGATTTTTAATACAGCCTCCTTGACTTCCTTCAATCCGTCAATCTGTGAGCGGCCCGAGCCTATCCAGTTAGCGTTACACCATGCGGCGCTAGCCTCATAAAAACTAAAGCGGCTTTTTTTGGGCAGTGTAACTATTTTTTTGTCTAACAATTCTTCTAAAACTAGCGAGTAAATCATTGTAGCCAGTCGGCTGGCGATCACTTTTCGGCGCCCTAGCATATAGCGCCAAGTTTCAAGCATAGAGGCCCGTGCGCTACTGTAATTTGTCTTACTGTAATCTCTGGCTAGTTGTTCGTAGCTAACGTTCAAGCCCGCAGCAATGTACCGCAGTATCGCCGACTCAAATTCGGCGAAACCTTGCGCCGAATTGCCAGGAGTTAGTAGGTCCAAATCTTCGCCCGGCATTAAGTGCGGGATTTTTACGCCGTTAAAACTTATTTTAGCGGCCTCATGATATTTTTGTATGGTATTTAGATAGCACTTTAAACGCTGGTCGCCGTTGTCGCCGCCGCTTATGATGTCGAAGGCCTGGTCGCCGCCTAGATCGGTTTTAATTATTGCAGCGTACATAGCGTTAACAATGGCGTTTTGCAATTGTGCCGTCTGAAACCTGTCTAGCATTTTCAACCGACTCATAACACTGAAAAATTGATTGGTGCCCCGTGTGTTACCGTCTCCGGTCGGTTCAAAAACGTGTAAAAACTGCAATCGCCCCCACTGTGTCTTCTTTTTTACGTACTGCCAGTTGCCCGAGATGCCGTTAAGAATCAGGGGGTTGTATAACATGCCGCCTATATATTCGGGTTCCCGTATATAGTAACCAATAGAGGCGCCGTGCTTGTCTAATTTAACGCCACCCCTAAGACCTCGGCTAGCTTGCAGGCCTCCGGGGTTGCTTACTCGGTTGGGGTTAATCATTTTTACACAAGTTTTTAAAGGCGTGCCTTGTCGTGTTACATACTCTGCTACCGCCATAGCCTCGCCGGACCTGGTGTGCGTGGCGACTGCTTCTCTTATAATCATTGTAAATGTACGACGCTGTTCTGCATCAATCCAGCAGTTGACAGTGTCCTCGGCGTACTCGTAAAAAGCCGCTTCAACGTCCGCCGACCATAAACGAGCGTCAGCTTCTGAAATACCCAGACGACGCCACAGCGGCTTGGCGCTTAATCTAAAATAATGGCCTACAATGTTATCGACGTGCAACTGTACACCGCCGGACGCTATACCATGATTGCGGGTTAAGTCGTCGGCCCTTGCGTTGCCTGCCTGCATATGTGGCAACAGTGCGGCGTCGTCCATCTGCAAAGGAGGCGTCCAGCGTGCTAACTCACCGCCAAAACCTTCAGTACCCCCAGTAAAGGTAGCTTTTGGAATAGGTCGCCCACGTGCGTCTAGTATATTTATATTGGCCATTAAAATTGAACTCTTGTCGCATGGCGGGTAAATTTTTTGTTGCCTGCCTCGCTTTCAAGCTTGGCAATATAGCGATCGAGGCTTGGTAAGCTTGCCGGGGTATACTGCACTCGCCTGCCATCTCTTTGTACGACAAGAGCTGATTTTCCTAGCACTAACTTATGCCTAGCGTCTCTTGCCTCTTTTATGAATTCGTCCATATTAGCCCCCGCTTTATCTGCCCAGCATCCTTCCGAAGTCTTCTATACCTGGCAACGCCTTGTCTTTTTTATTGTCAATATTATGCTTTTGCTCTTCTGCTAGCCTGTCCAGGTTGATGCCCATATATTGCCGTGCTATACGCATAGCTACAAACGCACCTACACGACAATCAAGCGCTTCATTCCGCTTTCCTTTTGGACAGATATAAGTATAAACACGTCTGCCGCCAATAAATTTTAGCGTTTTTCGCTCGGCGGTCAGTTGATTGAAATAGCTTTCGCCGTGCGTCTCGTCGTTGATAGGCCAGTGACAGCAGCCGGACGCCGCTACCCCTTGACGCTCCGGCATAATTGAAAGACGCTGGTATATTATTTCTTTAGCGTTATCTGTACCTATAAACGATAAATACACGCCTTTTTTATTGCGTTGGCGGGGAAATTCCACAACCGGCTTACCGGCTTGGCTGGCACCCTTGGTAGGTATAAACCACCGTACGCCCATTTTTTTAGATAATGCGTAAACTTCGTCAGTAAAATGCCCGCCAGAATCCCAACAAACAAGCCCGGCGTTCATTACTGCGCCGTCTTCTCTGGTGTATGTTTTCTGCAAGGCTTCAGCCAGCGCTTTCCATATTTCCGGCTGTGTCAGATTGCCGTACAAGCTCTTATAATCCAATGACCAGCTTTCTTCATTCGCTCCCCAGCCGACAACCTCCCACTCGAACCTGTCGTCTTGGGTATCGCCTCCTATGGTAATATAAACGACTCCGTTAGGAACGACAACTTTACCATCGTAAACCGGGAAATATTCCCGCCGACTGTATAGCATGTTCTGATCGATTTTTGTACCCGTGTTCTCCTCCCACGTCTCGCCCAGCGTCGTATTGACAAAGCTTTTAAGCTTTCCTGTGTCGCTTTTTGCGTTTAAAAAATCCTTAACAATTCGAGACCAGGTGGTAAAAGGGCTATAGGCTGTCCATATATGCCAAGTAACAGACTCTGGGGTTTCTACGGTTTTATTATTCTTATCTAGATATTCCAAGCCGTCTGTCGTTTGTATTCCGGTTTTTTTACAACGCCAGGTTCCTGTATCAAAACTAGCTTGTATTTCATGTTGTTTTATTTTGCATCCGCTGCGCTCACACAAGTAGTAAACAGTGTCCGGTTTTCCGGTTTCCCATTTAAAGCCGAATTTGTCACACTTTCCGCCCCATTTTAGTGTCTGTTTTTTCTTGCAATGCGGGCAGGGTACATAAAAATATAACTCTACTTCAGATTCATTAGCGGCCCGTTCTATCTGACACAGGTCTTTTATCTTTGGCGTACTGCCTCGTATAGATTTCGGGTAAGCTGCACCTTCTAGCCGCTTGTCGCCTAGAAAAGTGGGTGCGCCTTCTTTTTCAATATCGTCCGGAAATGCCGACAGCTCGTCGTATATAATAAAGTCAAGCGATTTTTCTCGGTAATTCTTTGCCGATGTTCCGCCCAGGCACCACAAGTTGCGGCAATTGCTGAATAATTTGCCCTCAAGCGTGTTATTTCTGTGTTTTTTACCCAGCCAAGGTGAGAGCGCTTTTAATACTGGAACATCTCTTAAAGCCGTTTCTATATGGGCTTTCATGAAGCTGTTGGCGGCTGCGTCTGTTGGTTGCAGTATCATGCCGTTTCGCTTTTTATGCTCAATAAGATAACCGGCCGCCGCCTTCAGCATCTGCGAGTAACCTATACGGGCAGATTTAACTAAATTTACAACCCTTATTTCATCATTACCGAAGCTGTTAAGAATAGCCCGCTGAACTGGCAATGTCTGCCACCGCCCTTCAATGTATGCCGACTCGGCGGAAAGGTAATAATTTTCATCGGCCCATTCAGTACACGTCATTGGCGTAGGTCGATGCATGACAGACAAGCCTAGACGGACCTGTTTTTCTATTGTTTTACGTTGCCTTCTCGATATATTCATCTAAAAATTGCGTTATAAGTTTATGGCCGTTTGCTATTGCGTTCTGTGCTTTTACTACTTCTCTTTTGATGTTTTCCTTCTGCATGGTAGATAACTCTGGATGCTTTCGGGCTATCGTTAGAATTAAAGTGTCCAATATTCCACCGGCTTCAGCCATACACTTGCTTAAAACACGGCTTTGTAGCTCAACAGGAGCTACTTCACCTCGTGCAAGCTCGTTTTTCAGCTCTTGGCCGTCTGCTTGTGCACGTGTTAAGCGATATTTTTCGTAGTCTATCCCTTCCTCCTTGTTTGTAATGGCGTTGGCCTTGGTTTGAGCGTGTGTCAACCTGTTTTCAACTACTGAACGCACGTCGTACCAGGTTGTCCGGCCTTTTTTTGCTAAAGGGACAACGCCCCAGCGGTCAAAGGTTTGCCGAGTGATGCCGAGGCTTACGGCCATCTCGTTTTTGTCTAGCCAGCCTAGCTGTTTTTTACCGGTTTCTATTTTCATTTTTTTTTAAAAAACTTCTTGACTTTTGTTTAAAATAATGCTTTTAAAATCGTGTCATAAATAGCTATACCCGGCGGTCTTTCGCACC
>JBAJNM010000078.1 GCA_036881865.1 Parvularculales bacterium
ATGTATGAGATTGTGTTACCGCGTATGCGACCCACAATAACCTCGCCGCACTGATTAGTAAATTCTTTCTTTTTCCCAAACGTTATTTTTTCGTCTGGGAAATACTCTTTAATCCAAGCCTTAGCCGCAGTAATGCTGCCACAAGTTCTTTTATAGACCATTTTCTTTTTGATCTTAATGTACACTTTCATTATCAATCTCCCGTCGGATTATTCCGACATTCTGGCTCTTGTAAAATAAGCGAATGCTCTTCGCCTAAATACTCAATTGGTGCAGAGCATTCCCCGCACCCATAAAAAACAGGATATTCGCCATCGTCACAAACAGGCGGTGAAACCTGACGGCTAACGAACAATATCACCTTTCCGTGTTCGCATCTCATGTTTACGCACCCCTTTTTCTTTTAATTTTTTCCTAAACCGCCTGTAATATATTCCTTGCCACATCCTATGAACATTTTGCACCGGCTCGCGATTGCCCTCATTATCGCGCACAATTCTTCGAGGGCCTCCCCCAGCCATTATTCGAACCTGCAAAGGGGGTCTAAAACGCACTCCCAAATCTGAAAAGAACCCATAACTATAACGGCGATTAAAGTGGCCACCATAAACGCGACAAGGCAAACGCACAAAATAATCATTAAAGACTTACACAACTCAAGCAGCCAAATAATCCAATCAAAGAAATCTCTTTCATACCACCAATATTTACGCCTCATCTTTCATGCCCTCCTGATCAACAAGGGATTGCAATTTATATTGCACACATTCCGCCTCGTACTTTATAAGTAGTAACCGTTTCTTAGTTGACAATGCGCCACCGCCAGTAAGCGAAATAATTTTAGCTTGCATATGGTGCACTTCTTGAAGCAATTTAATAGCGTCCGCATTTAACATAATATTTTCCTCAATAAAAAAAGGCGGTAAGTGTCGCCACGAACCGCCTTTCTTTACAGGGTTAATTACTTGTCCTTAGCTGGCTTTTCAACTTTGCCCGGTTTTGGCAGGGCCATAGTGACGCTGGATGCCAGACGCTCAAGAGGGTCGTCCTGCTGAGCTTCTACCAGCGGTTGCGCCAGATACACATAACCAGTTGCAGCGGTTTCATCCAGCTGGATTTTGATATCGAAAGCAAATTCCACGGACTCATTTTCCGCCATCGCCGCGACTACCAGATCAGAAGCCACTTCAGGCAGCAAACATTTTGCGGAATGGAACTCTTCGCCGGTAATGATATTGATTGCACGGAACTTGCCCTTGAAGGCGATCCAATCACCGAAATCGCTTGTGCCTGACTGCTGCCCAGTGGCAATGCCCATAACGCGCATAATTGCACCTTCAGTAACGTCACCAGCTTTTACCATAGCTTTCAGGTTGCCAACAACAGTCTTAACAGTCAGTTTTTTGATCAGGTTCATTTTCGTATTTCCTTCTGGTTTAAAAAAAATTTTTTTCTTTCTTTAAGAAAGTGAGTTAATTTTAATCTTCTTCTTTTACGATTGCAAGCGTCACATGCAAAGAATCGCAAATTTTTTTCAAAGTTTCTTTGTCAAAATATGTACCCTTTTCGAAGCGATACAAAGTTGATGGGCTAACGCCGCACTTTTTTGCGAACTTGCGAACGGAGAACCCTTGGCGTATGCGTTCATTCTGCAACAATCTCGCGAGTTTTTGTGTCTGGTCAATTTCCTGCATTGATTCTTTCCCCAAATTTGTCGAACAGTTTTGTATGTTTTCCAGCGCCGAGAATGCGCTGCATATATTCAGTCTCGCCAGTAAGCTTAAAGTTGGGCGCATGTGAATGGCTTTCGACACTCTGCCCCATGGCGAGGTTTTTAATTTCTTCAGGACTTAATTGTACACCTTTACAGGCTTTTTTAAGAGGAATAATTTCTCCCTTCTTATATAAGCCGTCGTCGTGGTCTTTTAAAGCGGGGCCATACATTGTGTAAAGTTTTTTCCCGGCTATATAAGCCTCGGTTCCGGTAGCTTCTAAATCCCATGCGCCAAGCTCGGTAGGGTGCAGCCTGACGCCACGTAGCTTTTCACACATGAGGGAATCAGTATCGCAATAGATAGGCCGCTCGGCATTTACAATGGCTTCTAAAAGGCAAGCCCTTGCGGCGCTGGTAATAGAAGCCGCAACGCTCACATCAAAAAACTTTTCTACAGGTGCAGGTTTTCGCCAGATTTCCATGTCCCCGTAATCCGCATAAAGCGCCCAAGCATTTATCATGCGATAAGGAGGGCCAACAAAATCATGGCCAAAATCTACAGGCATAATTTCAAGGGAATACGGCCTTTCCTCATACCCTTCGATATCGACAATAACCCAATCAAAATAATTGCGCGGATTTTGACCAAATTTGCCATATGCAGAATTGAGCAAAAGCTTAGCGAATAATTCGCCAATTTTGTCGCCCTTTTCTTTAGCCTCTATTTTGTCAGTTATAAACTCATCCACATAAGCAGAAAAATTTATAGTATCTTGGGGTATGTACAATTCGTGAATTTCTTCTATTTCGAATAGCCCATACTTAAGGGCTATTTTTAATTCGTGGCTACAAGCATTAAAAGTGCCGCGTTTACATTCGAAATCAAGAGAACCATCTTTGGCACGTGTGGGGATCGCGCCGTTATTTTTTCCAGTAACCTTAATGAAATAAGGCTTATAAGAATTACGCAATAACTCGCCAGTGGCATAATTAATGTGCGATTCGAACTCACTAACGACCCTAAAATAATCACCGACAAAATGCTCATAATTTCGCATGACATCCGGGTACATAGAATTGACGTCATAAATGAGTAAATCTTTTTCACTTTTTATTTCCCCAGTTTCAAAGCATTGAACGCGACCACCATAATAGAAGGGCCTAAATATTTCATCGTGTGCATTAGTTGTGCGGTCAAATGGACAACGTTTTTTAAGCTCTTTTATAGCCGTTCCACCAATTGTTAAATTGTCGCCAAACCTTTCCCAGAAAGCGACGACTAAATCTAACAGGAAAATACAATCATCTTTTAAGTAGTCAAGAATTTCGCGTTTATGGTTTTCGCGACTTTCTTCTTCAAAAGTGTCGTAATCAATTTCGGTTTTTTGATAGGCCGCAAGGGGCACGGGAATTATAGCATAAGAGTCACGCAAAGTATGGCCAGCAAAACGAGCCTCAACGATGCGCCCATTTATGATCTTTATAGGGTCTTCTAATAAGCCCATTCTAAGGAGGTATACAAAATCAAATTTTCCACCATTATGAGCATAGATTACTAATCGTTGTTTTATACCACCTAAATGCATATAAAACTTTTCCAAGCAATCATCGCCCCAGAATTCTGTATATTCTATATGAGCTATTTCTTCGACGGTTTTTTGGAACGCCAACCCGCAGCAAAATGGTCGCGGTTCACGGCCATATAAGAACGGGTCGGTTTCAATGTCCCACGTCGCGATCAATCTTTTTTCACGCGGCATTTTAGCACCTCAATCGTTTATATATACGAGAGTCATTTTTGATAGCAATTCGTCGCGACTTAATAAGTCATCTTTCGGTTGCCATTTTGTCAGGTAATTCATTAGCTCCTGATATGAGTTAACAGGAAGGTTCACAGAAAACGGGTTGTTAGACCCTATTTTTACGGATACAAACATGTTGGGCATTAATTTGCGCGTTTCCATGGCTTTTTCTATGTCGGCAAAAATATTACCCGCTTTGGAGTACAATTTTTCCCGGCTAGTTTTTCCTCTGGATTTACGAACAATTTCTACCCGAGTTTCCCCGTTTTTTAATTTTCGTGATTTTATAGATACGCTTTTATATCTATCCTTTCCTATCCAAACTTTGTTGCCAAAAGTTTTGTATCCGGCTTTTTTTAATTCCGCCGAAACTTTTTTGGAAACTGTTCGTGTTACGTATTCTTTTTTTCTCCCTGTAGATTTTGACGCTTTCGGCTCAATTACTGAGCGGTAATCCGCCCACTTCTTAGTAATAGAAGCTTTTTGCTGAGGGGTAAGTTTTTTCCGTAGGTCAAAATTTATAATTCCAGATTGCTTCAATTTTTTAGCGTGATCTTTATAAATTTTGTCTGCTGAAATTGTCGCGGGTTTCGCTTTTCCGCTTTTTAATTTCCGCATTTTAATATACCCTGTATTTACTATGTGTAAAAAACCAGAAAAAAAAGAAATTCCGGTAATTGTCGGGCTACTTATCTTGGCTTTCCGCTTTGGATGGCACAGGAAAATAGCCGCGTACATTTTTTGGGGTAAAATTTATTTTTTCATTTTTTCCACCTTATTAATTTTGTGTTTTTTAAAATTTTTAATTTTTGGAGCCTGACCAATGGAAATTGATGCAGCCACCGCAGACACCCATGATACAGCAGATCTGCCAGAGCGGCAAGATGCTGACACCGTTAATATAGACGATCACACAGATAGCCAGGGCACCGCTGACGACTTTTTCGAAATGGCCTTGCCGCCAGTCACTCAGGAAGAAGGCGGCTATATAGACGACGAGCCAGAGCCAGAACCGGAAGACCCTTCTAAAAATGATAACGATTTGCGGGAAGATTACACACCTGCAATAGAAGAGTATCGCGGCGTCAAGGATGAGAAGGGTAATCCTTTTGATCCGGCGCTACACGTTTTTCCGCCTGAAAAAACCGCTGGCGGAAAGTGGCGTAGAATCCCTAAAAAAGAACGCGACAAAAGATTAACCACCGGCCAGACTTCAGAAGGTATTGAAGCGCCAGAGTCAAATGCGAGCAATCGTTTGGACGCTCAAAAAATGGCCGCGATGTATGCGGGTTTACACTCTTCTATTTATGGAGTAGAAAATGCGCGTCCAAATCCAGCATACTTTAATGACCTTACCGACTCTATAGAACAGTACTTCAACGAACACGGCTCAATTGAACTTCCTGCGAGCGTCCAATTGATAATGTCGGCTGGCCTTTACTCTCATGAAATTTCTACGCGTGAAAGCAACATTCAAAAAACCAGAAATTTAATTGGTGGGATATTCGGTAAAATAAAAGGACTTTTTAAGCGCAAAGAAAAGAAAGTAGATGAGCTTAAGAAAAACGCTGAAGATTCTGCAACTAAAAAGGAAGAAGATAATGCATAACATAATTGTCGGGGCATCTTTTAGCGGCAAAACTAATTTGGCAAAATTCTTCGCAAATCAGGCCCATAAAAAGGGTGAAGATATTTTAGTGTTTGACCCCCGCAAATCTGGCGGTTGGCCCGATGGTGCTAAAAAGTATTCTAGCCCCGAAAAGTTTTTAAATGATTTCTGGAAGCTTGAAAAGCACCATGTTTTTATTGATGAGGCTAAAGTGCTTTTTGACTTCGATATAAAAGGCGCTGAAAAAATTGCTTATCAAGGGCGCCACAATGGACACCTTGTTTACTTTATCGGTCAACGCGCAATGTCCATGATCCCCCCAAATGCCAGAAATCAATGTGGAAAAGTTTTTGCATTTAAACAAAGCAAAAAAGATTCCGATACTTTGGCCGATGAATATAACGACATTTTATCGCAATGCGTTACGCTCAAAAAAGTACATTTTATTTTTTCTGACGGGTTTGCTTGTGGCAAGGCTAAATTAGTTTTCGAAACTAAAGAAAATGATTCAATTCAAAAACCCCCTAAAATTGAGGTATTAAAAAATGAATAAAAAATTAATTCTTGGCGGAATTGCAGTGGCCGCAACTATTGGCGCTTTTTTATTTTCAAAAAATGAAAAAAGTGATAATAATGACGATGTAATTCCACCGGAAGAAACGCCGGGAAACGTAGACGAGGTTGAAAACGACGATGGCCAAACAGCTCCTGAATAAAAAATTTATTATGACGGTGGTTGTTACTACAACGCTTTCGACGGTTTTAACCGAGTTAATTTTAAAGCCATATATTCAAAAGGTAAAAAACTCATGAAACTGAGCATGAAAAACGTACTGACTACCGGCGTCATTGCACTGGCCGCAGTTGCCGTCGCTTATCGCGTCGCCCCGGTGAAAGATTTTATCACTGATGATTCCGGCTGGTTTTAATCAGCCGGGTTAATCCCATTTTCTGACTATTTGATAATACGGTCAAAAAGGAAACAAAAATGAAAACGACACGGCGTATGCCCTCTTTCGAATCGGTTTCTGGCGGCGCAACTGCAACGCTGCGCATGCCTATCGGTTTGACGTATCACCAGCTGCTGATTAATTACAGCGGTATTACCCTCGCCCAAATGGACGAAATTCGCCTTATCGCTAACGGTCAGCTTGTGCGCCGTTATACTTCTGGCGAACAGCTGGACAATATTAACCAGTTTCAGGGCCGCGCCGCTGCCAACGGTATTCTGATCTTCGATTTTGAGCGCTACGGGCTTAACACCCGCGCCGCTCGCGAATTGACCGCTTTTGGCACCGGTGTTGAGCAGGACCCGCAGCGCGTTACAACGCTGACTTTGGAAATCGACATTAACAGCGCTGCAACTTCGCCGGTTCTGTCTGCCGAAGCCATCCAGAGTAATGCGACCGTTTTGGGCGCTATTAATCTGGTTCGTAATTTCAGCTACAACGCGCCTTCGGTCGGCGAGTATGAAATCAGCGATCTGCCGAAAGGTAATCTGATTAATCAGGCACGCTTTGAAAACGCTAACATTAGCAAGATCAAAGTTGAGCGTAATAACTACATCATTTTTGAGCGTTCTAAAGCTGAAAATGATCTGATCCAATCAGACGGCAAGCGTGTGCCAACTGCAGCGGCCTACGTTATCGACCCGACAGAAGTTGGCGACGGTGCTGAAGGTTTAGCAACCCGAAATGTGCAGGGTCAGGTAGTGCAAGATTTGCGCTTTGTTTTGACCATGAGCGCGGCGGGCGATGTGCCGCTTTGTGTTGACTACATCGGCGGCCTGTCAGGTTAAGGCCTGATTTATTTAACCAAAAAGGGCGGCCCGGTTGCCGCCCTTTTTTGTAGAGGTTTTAAGCATGGATAATTTTTTCGAATTGGAGCAACGTTATCAGGGTAATACTATTACTCAGGATGTTAGCCCAGACGACGGCTTTTTTGGCCCCATTTCCCGTGGCTGGGACGAGCTAACGTCTAGCATCGGCAATGCGCTTGGTGGCTTTATCGATTACGCTGGCGAAACCGCAAACGGTATTATTACTGACCGTTTGGATTACGAACGCGCTCGCAATCGTAACGAATATTTTAATGACCTTAATCCTGATCAGGATACAAGCGTCGTTAATGAGCAAAGCGAGGGTCAATATCAGCAAACAGTTGACCGCGCTTTAAATGGTTATTTAACACCTACTAATATCGCTATCGGTTCTGCGGTTATTTTGGGTGTTGTTTTGCTGCTGCGAAAATAGGTGATTTATGCCATTGGTTCCAATCGCAATCATAGCAGTGGCTTCTTTAGCAATCGGCGGCGGCGCTTATGCTGCCGGAGAAGGGGCTGAAAAAATAACTAAGTCGGCAGTGGTATTAACTGGCAGTTATTTGGCCGTTAAATATTTGATGAAAAAAAAGGTGGTTTAGTATGGGCCCGGGCGGTGGATATTCAGCAACAGGCGGAACAGCGTCTACAGGAGACCAGTTTAACCGTGGCGGTAACGTAACGCCAACGGTTAGTTTTGGTGGATACAATCAAGCGTCAAAAAATTACGGCCTTTATGCCCTTTTGGCGGTTGGTGGTTTTTTATTCGCTAAGAGTCAGAAATGGATTTAATAGAATCTAAATGGACTCGCGAAATCGAGCGTCGCATAGGTGACACTATGGGCGCTGATTTCGAGAGGAATAAAAACGACGTTATTAACGGTCAATCAGTATTACTTTGCAGCGACGAATTAATACTAATTTACCGCAATGATTTTGATTGTTGTGTTTTAGTGCTTTTAAAAGGTAAAAATCCAGAGTCTGCAATTGATAAGTTTTATAAAACCGCTAAAAGCCTTTATTATACAAACATAAGGTTTTATTCTGTGCGGGGAAAAGCGCTTTGCAGAATGTTTAAAAAATACTCGCCATATTATAGCGGCAAATGCTATAACGGATTTTACGAGTATATTATAGAGGTCAAATGATATGTCAGGCGGCGGCAAAAGCTCACAAAAATCTACCACCACAACAACGACTACTACGGAGACGGCAAACGTCCAAGGAATTGAGGGGACAGCTGCGGTTGTCAGTGGCGGCAGTACTTTAAACGTTACGGACGGCGGTATTGTTGAAGATTCTTTAGCGGCTGCGGTTCGCATTGCTAATGAGAGCCTCGATACCGTTGTTGAGGGCGTCGATACTGTTGGCGATGTTTTCGCCGCCGCTTTAGATTTCGGCGGGGATGCCTTGGATGCAGTTGCCCAAACAGCAGCTGACAGTATCACCGCACAAAATAGCGCCATTCGTAGCGATTCGGCCGAAACTACTGAAAAGGCCATTAAATACTTGGCAATTGCTGGCGGTGTTATTGGCGTCGCATATTACTTACGTAAATAAGGAACCAGATTCATGATTAAAGATTATCCGATTGTTGGGCTTATTTCTGGCTCATCCCAGCGCCCAACCGTTAAAGGTAATGTCATTACCTATAAATCAGCAAGCGCCGATTTGCCCGTAAAAGTTCGGGCACTTGGGGAGCAAGAAAACACCGTTATTAATGTCGAACTTTTGCCCGGCGAGCGCGTATTTTCAGATGAAGGTTTTGAGCGAATCATTTTTGAGACTGAAAGCACTTCAGCAGTTGATTGTGTTTTTGCTATCGGTACTGATCCCCTCGAATCTGACCGTGTAAACGGTAAGCTCGAAATCGCACCGGCGAGTGGTGATATTAATGCTCTGGATCAGTTCGAAGTTGCGGCGACTCCCGCCGTTCAAACTATCCCTGAAAATCTCTCGCGTAAAACATTGGAAATTTTGACCGACGTTAGTAATGCTGGTGTGATTTGGGTTGGCGGCGCTGCTGGAAAAGGTATCCCCTTAATTGGCGGTGCGGCTATGCAAATTAATAGCACCTCACAAGTAGATTTTTTGGGCACCAACGCGGGCGATAAATTTTATGCTTTAGAGGTAGAATGATATGTCGATTACTCCACCGGGCTTAACCGCCGAGCAAAAAGCAAAAGTTAATGGTATTGGAAATTTAAACGGAATAGGCCAGACTGCGACGCTTTGTTTGGCTAGCGGGGGAGCCGGGATAAATCCCGGACAAACTTACAGCGGCTCAGCGTTGCGTTATAACGGAGCCGTCACATCATCGCCTAGTTTTAGTTCCACTTTGCGGACGTGTAACAATGGTATAACGCCGCAAGGAACGTGGCGCGCTACTTGTGACTCTGATAATGGTTATGGCGGTAATTATCGCGCTATGGGCACTTTTGTGAGGATTGATTAATGTTTGAAGGTAAGATAAAAAACCCGCGATATAATGACGAAAATAAAACCGTTATTTCTTTTGAGTTTAACCACTCAGAATTCGGATGGATTCCATCATCTTTAAATGTGGGTGATGGATGTGAATATCCTGAGCGCTGTGAATACATTATGGAAAATATGGATATTATGCCATATATAGCCCCTGAGCCGGTTGAGCCTACCGAATACGAGCGCAAATTAATGGGCGTCGAATTTCAGGGCGTTATGTGCTCTGCAACTAAGGAGGATATGTGGGGTTTGGCTTCCGTAAAAGATTGGGTTAAATCCGGGGCCGTTGTACCGTTTAAATTCGATAACGGCAATACGCTTGTTTTAACTAACGAAAATTACGAGGCGTTTCAGGCGGTTTGGATTCCGTTTCGCGCATCGTTTTTTCAGGCGTAGTTATGAATATTAAAAAGGTCGTGGGTTTGGGCATTCTTTTGATTGTCCTTACCTACGGCTATAAAACCGGGGAAAGGGTTATGACCAGAAAAGAGTTAAATCATTTTACACCATCCGAGTTTGGTGTTTGGTGGCCGTTCATGTCTAATGATTTATTAGAAAAACTGGACGAGTTACGCGAACGGTGGGGGAAGGTAATTAATGTTTCCCCCGCCGCAGGTGGAATTGGACGGCATGGTGGCGATGCAACGACACAGCATAATGTTGACCTTTACGGCGAAGTGCGAGCTGTTGATATTTTCCCGTCTGGTTTAAACGGTAATAATGTCGATCAATTTTACCAGCTAGCAAAAGACGTGGGCTTTACAGGTATTGGTGTTTACGCCGATACTCAGTATGCAGGAAAGCCGCATGTTATGTTCCACGTTGATGTGCGGAAAGACCGCCAACCCGGTAGCCCCGCTAAGTGGGGACGGATTGCCGGAAATTATGTTTCTCTCGAAAAGGTATTAGGCCATGTCTGATAAAACTTTTTACTTTGCTGCCGGGGCGATTGGTGGTATTGTAATTGGGCACTATATGAGTGCCAAAAAAGCGAACCCACCAATGCAGGAAGAAGGCGTCCTTGATAGCCTTTCCGCTTGGTGGGAAAAACAGTGGAATCACTAAGGGGATAAAACCATGTGGGATTTTCTTAAAAAACGTTTGTCTGAGCCGTCAACTTATGTCGCCATTGGGGCGGCTGCTTTGGGTCTTCCGCCAGAAGTAGCGCCTCTTTTGATGGGCGATGTTAACGCCGGTTTACTTCCAATTTTGGCCGGTGCTGTAATGGCCGAAAAAGGTAAGTAATTGCTCGATCTGGGGGCATTATCAGAAGCGCTTTCCGCTGGGGGCGATGGCGCAATGATTTTTGTTGCCTATGTCCTTTATCAGCAAAACAAGCGCCTGAATATGCACGGAAAGCACATTGCGAGAAATAGGCGAATGATTCGCGATATTGTATTGAGAATAGCCCCCAATAAAACGCACTTTAAATAGTGCAGTTTTTGCCCCGAAAGTTTCTGGTTTGCTTTCGGGGTTTTTTATGTGTTAAAATAATGGTTCAAACCAGAAGGAGAAATACCATGTCAGATATGAACGAATTGCACAGCCCGGAAGAAGCGCAAGAAGTTATTCAGGGTTTGAGTGATGTAATGACGATGGAGCAATTGATTGCCCGCGTTAATGCAAATATCGAAACTCAAACTCTTGTTAATGCAAAAGTGCATGAGTTGCTCACTAATATGGGCCTTGAAATTGACGCGCTTAAAGCGGATAATTCGACTCTTTATAAAGAGTTGGAAAAGTGTCTTAAAAATTCACATTCTGAGTGAGGATCGTATCATGAATTGTTCAGAGGAAAGATTGTGCTTAGTTTATCATGGAACTGCTGTGTTCAATTTTTCATTATGGGAAGCCATTACAATGGACACCAAATCACGCGTTGCCAAGGCTATGAACAAATTTGGTATTAGCCTTACTGATGAAAACTTAAAATTATACTTGTTTGATTCAGAACGTAAAGAGTGGTTCGAAATTGAGAAACCATGTTGGCTATAATCCCCACCTTAAAAACAACCGCCTCATTGAAGGCGGTTTTTTTGTGCCCGGAAAACGTGACGGGGGGGTACGCATCTCCCC
>JBAJNM010000079.1 GCA_036881865.1 Parvularculales bacterium
AGCGGATTGCGTTCAAATTGAATCGCAATACCGCTCCAACATTCTATTTTATAAGCATAACCTTGATCGTCCTTGGCTCTCTCCGGATCGGATTATGCTCTAGTCAGACGGCGCGCGGCGGAACCCGCCTTGTTCGAGAGGCCATACTATCCCAGTCAACCCATGCGCGCCCAATATTATGCAACACTATGGACGACCACCCTATTACGACGATCGCCATTGAAAATAAAATCAACTCGATCAAACCCCAACTATGCGGATGGGTTGATAAATCATAAAGCTGCAAAACGGCTAAAAATTCGGAAACCACAAAATAAATACCCCAGGACAACATTAAAAACCTAATATCAATTCTCTATTTATTTACTTTTTAAAGAATTGAACACAACTTGAAACATATTTTCTTTTCGTTGCAGTGCTTTTATGCAAGCGCGGTCAAGCGAGGCACCGGATAAATCGATATAAGACATGCTTTCACATGCTTGACCGTAGCGGTGCACTCTACCCTCCAATTACGACCGATCATCCAGCGAATAGCTGTTTTCATAAAAGATCATCGTCGCGCATGCCGATTTATGGTTTTGTTGGTTCCCTAACAACGTGTGGCCGTATTTGCCCGCCCGTGCTTGGGCCAGCATAATTCTTACCGCGTCATCACTATTGAACCGCTTCTTTTGTTGTTCTATTTGTTTCAGTTTTATTCCATCAGTAATCTATTCGCAACGGGTTTCACCGAAACAGCCCAACAATTGTCCGTATACCAGTTTATGCCGATATGAAACCACAACCTTGCCGATTATCTCATCGTTCATTATTTCACGTAATAGCTTCAATCCAAGATTTTTATCGTCCTCCACTAATTTGTGCACTTTGTGGCGATCGTCGTATACCCATCCGCATTGAATTTGGGCTAACTTAGCGTATTTAGTGATAGTCGTATCAACGACTATCGCGTCTTCATTTGATAGCCACAATACAAACTCCTTTTCCATCGCATCATACATGTTTTTCATATTTTTAGTCATTTTATAATCACTGATCATGCATATTTTGTCGGGCAAATCTGTCCAAAAGGTCAGCCGGTCTTTTTCGACAAGACTTGGCAAGTAGGCAGGCAGGGTTGCATTGAACCCAACCGAGCCGAAGGTGGCCACGAAACCCAGAATCATCAGGCTTCACGACTCGACCAGATCGACAAAAATCAACCCGAGAATGGCCAGGAGCGCCAGGATGCGTATCAATTCGGTCGCGATCGGCATATGCTTTTTCGAGATTCTGTCCACCAACACGCCAAGCGGAAGGAAAAGCAGGAAATATGGCAGCGTTTGCAAAGCATTGAGCAGTCCGCCGCCGCCGGCATCAAGCCTCAGGGAAAGCACCGCGATCAGTGGGATTCGCGGTCAGGCCGAGCTGGTCCGCCGACTGAGCGGGAAGATTGGTGTAGATCAAAAAATTGATGTCCCGTGTAGATGTTGTACTCTGTGATATGATATAATCCCCAATGCGATTCCAACAGGTCCCTTACTTACACATTCGACCGGTCCGGCTTAGAGGCGGGCTCAAAGATCCGGCATGGACCGGGACTTGCGCTCCAGGACCAGATGGCGCCGTCGCTGAAGGACAAGCCTTATGCAGGAATGTCGTTCGCCCGCTTGCCTTCTTGCGACCCGTTTCTTCCTGAGTTTCGGTCCATGTCTCGTGTCTCTTAAGTTTGCGTCAACGGGCCCGGCGCAAAGGCTACGCGGGATTCCGGTATTGAATCGACTGGAACTATTTCCAAGATGTTGCGCCCTGCGGAAATCGCATGTTCGACACGGTGAAAGCTGGGCGTCTGTAAAAAACCTAAACCTTTGGATGCAACTTCAGGAGGTGGGGTTTTGAGAGATGTCCACCCGCGGCACGGCAACATCCCGCTTAATCGGTCCCCCTTGCCGAACCAGCTATAAACCATCATTCACTCCATTAGAGCGCCGTTCGATCCGCTTGAATCGAACCGGTGCTCTTAAATCTTTATTTTGCCGCATAATCTTGATCGTCCTCACTCTCGCTTGGCAAGCTCGGATTATGCTCTAGTTTCGGGTCGCTTACGCCTTTACATCCGTATCAATGGGTGTCGGTCTCATGTTTCATTGCCATGAACACAAAAATATTTGTCATGAGAAAAAACATGCCCCAAAATAAAACAGCGATATGAAACGATTTATCCACCAACATAACGCCGATATAGCTGCCAAAAGACATTCCTATGGCTTTTGTAGCGATGTTGAAGCAGGAAAAATTTCTTCTGAGGTCTTTTTCTCTATTAGTTTTAGATATTAATTCCATAAAAATTTGAGGTATTATTATTTCTCCCATAGATAAAAATATAACAGAAATATAAAATATAAAAACGCTGTTAGGGGTAAAACTCAATATGATAACGCCAATCAATGAACATAGACTGCCAACAAATATAGAAATGCTTGTGGTTAAAAATTTTTTAGCCCCACTTATAATGGAAAAAGCAAAGATTATAATAAAGAACGCATTTATCAAAAATGAATTTCTTATTATCTCACCATAATTAGGAAAAAACAATTTTGCCTTTAAAGTTAAAAAAGTATAGATTTGTGCTTCGAATATGAAGTGGAACGATCCGGCTATACAAATAAAAATCACAAAGTAGGGAATTTTTTTATTCATTATTTTAATATTACCGACAACAGAATGTTCTTTTTTCTTATGTAATTTGATGAAGAAACTCATTATAAATCCTGCAAAAAATAATATGCAAGCTATCATTAATGATCCGTAAAAACCATAACTCTGATTAACGAAATTTCCAATCAAAACACCGACAGCACTTGCTATACTATTGATGAATTTAATATATGTAATAATATTCAATGAGTCTATATTTTTTGATGCATTATAGCATGTAATTCTTGATATGGAAAAATAATATCCCACAGCCAATCGATATAAAATGAGTCCAATTATTACAAAAGTTATTCCTGTACGTCCCCCTTTATCCGCAAAAAATATGAGCAATGATGACATGAAAAATATGAGGACAGAAAATGAGTAATCTCTATTTACGTTTTTAAATATTTTGTAGTTTGTTAAAATTAAAGATAATAAATTTCCTAAAAAGAAGCTGACAAGTAAAATGTATGAAAGTGCGTTGGGATTGAATCTTGCATATTCAACAATTTCAGTCGCTAAATAGGGAAAAAAGCAAAACATTCCCATACAACAAAAACTCATGGACAGGAAGGTTATAATGGGATATTTGCGCATTTATGAAGCCCTTTGGTTGTTGTCGGGCAATGGAACAGGTGCAATGGCAGCAGGCGCGATGGATGAGTATGCCTGCCTGACACTCTCCTCAAGCCGCTCTCTCGAATCGGTTTTTACGATAAAAAACCCGGGCCTGTCCGAGGATTTTCCGACGCTGGTTATCGGCCCTTTTTTATTTTTTTGAACGCAAACAACCCCCTCAATACCCATTAATTTATAGTATCCTATATTGATAAATTTTGGCTTTTCAATATCAAAAAAGAATATACCACAGATTTTAGAATTATAAATAACTTTTGGAAGCGCATAATTTTTGTTTGTACTTGATAAAATATATTCTCTATACAAATCAATGTCGGTGATAAAATACCACAACTCCGGTATCCAATCTCCCCCCACCCGATCATGCGCCTCCACCAAACAGGGTTTGCCGGTCGAGGATTCAAGGATAAATTCTATGTGATAAACGCCTTGTCTGGCGCCGATGAGCTCCAGGAATTCCAGGCAGGCCGCCTCCAGGGTCTCTTTTGACCGAGACGGGAGTGAAGCTGGAACAATATGCGACTTTTCAACGAACGTTCCTTCATAAAGCGATTTTTCGGTGATACCGATCACCCGGCGTGTTCCGCCATGGACAATCGCTTCGACCGAAAATTCACGACCATCTATCTTTTTTTCAAGCAGGTAGCCGCCGGTCAAGCAACCCGACACGGCATGCTCGGCAAAGCCGCGGCCAATATATCTTACCTCGCGGCTCCCGACCCCATCAACCGGCTTTATAACAGCTGTCTCATGGTCTTCGACAAAGGCGTGTATATCGTTTATCGATTCGGGAACCATCCAAGGGATCGTATAGGGATAAGCGTCCGACAGGGCGCTGCGCAGGCGATATTTGTTCTTAGTCAGCGCGCTGATTCTCAAGAGGTCGCCGCCGGTCAGCCGATCGTCCACATATCTGGAGCAAAGCAACGCCCCCTCGGACAGGCTCAGACATCTCTCGATACCATGTTGCCCGGCGAAACGAACGATCTCGTCCCAATTGCGCCGATCCTCATAGTCCGTCAACAAAGAGTCTCCGACCAATAAAGCATTGGACTCGATAACCGACCGATCCTTATGAACGAGATAAACATGCAACCCCTCAAGCCGCGCCCTCTCGATTAAGAGATGGTTGCTGCCGACCAACAAGACGCTCTTAGTCATAGACGACCTCATAACGCTCATTGAAGCGCGATTGTAATTCGAGAGCCTTTTTATAGCTGCCCGATCTCACGATCAAAGAGCCCAATCTTTGGTCCCCATTAATGTCTCCCATGATTTTCTGAGGCAATGCCCCGATGTCCGCATGCAGCGTGTTTTCTGGTTCATCGAAACGGATTTCACGGACGGTCCCGGCGCGTTTTGGGATAAAAAAGAGCACGGAATAATAATGGCCGTCATTGCCGCCAACCGGCGGCTCCAAGCCTAAATTGGAACACAGATATAAAAGATTGAGGCTGGTTTTGGTGTGTTCATGTATCAGCCTGGCTATGCCGCCGCCCGCAACCCTCGGATTGATTTCGATAACCTTGACCCGACCATTCACGAGTTTGAACTCAAAATGCAAGACTGTATTTCTCAGGCCAACAAGAGACACAATTTCAACAAGCTGCGAAAATACATCTTCTGAATCATAGCCTTCTTGTTCAAGCGGACAAGGGTAAATATGGCCGATTTCCGTGCAGCTGGGTGGCGGCGTCGAGAACTTTCTGGTGAATCCGAGGATTTTCCACCTTTGCAGCCCGGGATGGAAATACAGTTCCGCACTGAATTCAGGGCCTTCGACATAGTCTTCAGCGATGATCGTTCCGGAAATGGTATACCCTCTGCCGTTCGGCCCACGTCTCGTCTTGATAAACGAAACAGCGTTTTGAAAATCGCTTTCCTCCCGACAAATCGTGACGCCGACGCTGCCGCTCTCATCGACAGGTTTGACCACACAGGGGAACGTAACGTCACAATGCTGAATCCTGTCGATATCGAAGGTTGTGAAGCTCAGCGCATAGTCGCTTTTTTCCAGGGTTTTTCTAAGACAATTCTTAAACCTGCATTTTATCAACGCCTTCACGGCTGGACCGACCGACGGCGAAAACATGGAATTGACAAGAGCCGCCGGTAACAGTCTGAAATCATCGAAGGCCAGAATTCCGGCAATCTGCACGCCGGCTGCCTCCTCTTCGGCAAGGTAACCGGTCAGCGCAGTGATGTCATAGCTATCGAGAACTTTAACCTCTTTAAATATCCCGAATTTATCCCACAACGGCCTGGGGTAGTCCTTAATGCTTCCGCAAATGAAAATAACGTCATAGCCGAGCTCGACCGCCGCCTCGGCGCATTCCACTCCGTTACCGGCAAAATTCGTTTCCAGTATATAAATGGTTTTCATTTCAGGTTGCCCAAGTGAAGCAGGAACGGTTTAAACCGCTTTTCCAAACTACGTTCAAAAAATATTTCGCCTTTCCGTAGCCCTTTCTCATTATAAGGGAAAGAAAACAATTCATCTTCCGATTGGGTGCCAGATAGATAATTGATGATTATGGCGCGCTCTTCCCGGCTTTTCCCGTAGGTCAAGTTCAGACCGATGGACGATATCGCTATTCTGAGCTTACAGCCCTCATACCCCAACGCTTGACCGGGAGAGAGAGCAAGTTTAAACTTATCCAATGCCATTCTGCAAACGTCGATCGATTCCATATCCAGCCCCTCGACGAGAGGATCCAAACTCAGAATAACGCCATGGCCGGCTTCCGGTTCATGCTCAACCGCAATGAGTTCTCGGCCCTGCTCGCCATTAAATTCACTGACAAATCTTTTTAAGATATCCACCCTTCTGAGACAAGATTTAAGACTTGAAGTTGGTTTTGTTCTATGTTTAAAGCTATATTTCAGAAGATCAATACTATATTTAGATATGGATACATTTTTGTTAACGATTCTTTGTTTCAATTCGGTTATAAACGTCTTGGCTCCACAGCACCAGCCGATGCGGGCATTGGCAATATTGAACCGTTTTGACGTGCTTTTCACAGTGACGACTCTGGCATAATTGTCACCGGCCACAGACGCCAGCGCCGGAGTATAATCAAGCTCATACTCCGTCCCTGAAAAAACGCTATCCACAACGATCCAAGCTTTATAACATTCAGCCACTTTCGCTATTTTCGCCAACTCCGTCTCTTTATAGATCGCGCCGCCATGATTTGGATTTTGCAGGAGCAAAATAATGCCATTCCCATTCTTTTTCAGATAATTATTAAACTGAAAATATGTCATTTTATAATCATTATTTCTTTCTGTTTGAGCAACATCGAACTGCAAACCGTAATGTTCAGCCCATGAGGGAAAATTATGGTAAAAAGAGGCGGGCGCACAAACCCTTTTAACATTACTCTGTTTGATAATTTGTTCCATAATGTGACAAATCAATGCCGAAGAGCCATTATCCAGCGCTATATTACGGGCAATTTCGAAGGGTATGCCGTCATGGACAAAATCGGCCGTCAACATATCCAGCAATTCCCGGTCCTCGGATAAATACAGGTAATCATCCACGGACCCATTCTCCGGCGTCAGAAATTCTTCCATCGTTTTGGCAATGACATAGGGGTGGGGCCTGGACACGCCGTCACCGTGAGCATAGGACAGCACGTCGGCATCGAACATGGAGTTGTATGCTTTCAACCCCGTTTGGTTACGGCCTGCCAGAATCCGCCTGACCTCCAGCAATTGCCCATGCCAGTCCCTGTTTATGAGCTCCACTTTTCATGAAACTCCCGATATTGACGAAAAAGCGCCCTCGCATAGGCTTCCAGATCGCTAAAATACAGAGGCGTCAGTTTTATCCCCGTCACAGCCTCGACAATGTCTTTCGCCTGATCGGTGTAGTCGAGGAATCCATCGCTGCTGATCGAATCGATGCCGTCGAATGTCTGGCCTTTTCGGTTGACCCTTACCGCCTCGGCCGGGTCGATCCCGGTCGGGAGGGCCAGTTTGAATGCGCCATCGACCAGCCTGACGGGGTAACCGCCGACCAGACCTTTAAGGCCGGGGGCGTGCAATACTTGGCCGGTGTCTTTGCCAAGCAGTGCCTCAATGATACTGACGGCGGAAGATGATGTCACCCACATCCCTTCTTTTCCCCTCGGTCTGGCGAAGCGATTTTTTATGTCGTCGCATGCGGTTTCAATATCCACATCGTCGGTGACGTCGCTTTCCCCATCGTGGTAGAATCTGATGATGAAAGGAGTTCCCCGGCTGCTGCCGAAACGAGGGATTGAATTGCTTACGGCATGATGCGCGACCAGGGATGCCGTAATGGATCGGCTCTCGACATTGAGTTGATGCGCCGCCGCCAATTCAAACGCCGGAACGATATTGGCCAGATTTCCAATCCCTATTGTCGGGGCAAGCCCAATTTCAGCCAGTATGGGGTTCACGGCGTCGGGGAAGGCTGAGTTGATAACCGTGGTGTTGAGTTGCGAGGCATGAACCGCCCGCATCAGCTTGTAGACCGGCAAAAGATGCATCGAGGTCCAGGGACCGACGCCGGCGAGTGCTATCGCCTTGTTGATCGGCGCCGGCAGCTCTCCAAACGTCCAATAGGCCTGTAATGTTGCCGTGTTGAAGACGATATCCGGCTTTAACCGCGACAATACCTCTGTGGTCCGCGATTCCCGATCCAGGTCCATCTCAACGATGCCGATCTCGGGCGAGGCATGATTACGACATGAGATTCGGGTTAAATTCGCGATCGATTTCGCCGCGTTTGAGTTTCTGGCTGCAATGACCATCCTGCCCACGCTCCCTCTCCAGGACAGCTG
This sequence comes from Parvularculales bacterium, assembly GCA_036881865.1. Taxonomy (NCBI): domain Bacteria; kingdom Pseudomonadati; phylum Pseudomonadota; class Alphaproteobacteria; order Parvularculales; species Parvularculales bacterium. The sequence goes on from JBAJNM010000079.1 coordinate 8,139, forward strand.
CAACACGACCATTCTCGCCAGAACGCCACTCCCTATTATCAAAACCGTTTTCATATCGGCGCCATTATTATGGTCGGCGTACTGATACTTTAACGGCCCCTTATCATAAAAACTTTCGATAGGCAAGGATAATCTGCCAGGCGACGTCATGGGCGGGCGCAACGCAACCGTTTTGTGGAAACAATCCCTGCAAAGCCTATGGTTGCGCCCGGGGCCAGGTTTCCCACAAAGGCATGCTCCTTCCCCTTGCCGAGCCGACAGGGAACCCTTTCGGATATACTCCAAACCTTCAGACCGTTTCAGCCTGATGTATGGTCGATCAGACAATGAATTATATGGCCTCGCCCTCCGGCTCCGGCCAACCACACAACCTTCAGCTCTTGCTGGCCCCGGCAACCGGACGCTTGATACCGACTCTTGGCCTGATGATTCTTCAGCCAAACCCGCAAACCCATGGCAAGCGGCATATTAGACGAAATCAGACGATAATCGCCATCCCCGATTCCTTCCGGAATCATTGAGCCCCCCGTGGCGATACCGAAAAAGCCATGACGATCGCACTTGCAAAGACCCAAAGTTATCGCCAAGCCGGGAATTCGCATTCATGTTGTAAATGCCCAATGGTGAACCATCTGACATAGCCCGTAACCGGGACGTCGGTATCAAACGCAAAACGGCGAAAGGACTCCCGATACCGCACCCGGTAAGAGCGCGCAAACCCTATCTTAGAGCGAGTATATATGAAAACACACCTTTAAAGAGCAAGCAACGCAATCGACTCGATCGCTTGAGGAAACATGGCCTTCCCAAATGCCTTGAACGCCTCAAACCGGCAGATTGGCGTGCAAAACGGCCATGTGCGCCAATATTTTTTCCCGCGCCGGCGTCTCCCTGGTCGCCAGAACAAACCTTATCACAAGTCTCCATCCATGCAATATATAGCATAGAAATAAACAAATCTGTGCAATGACGACACTTTTTGCCAAATGTTGCTTGACACTCATGCGCTATATAGCCCATTTTAGCTATATGTCTCGCGACCAGATCATCCGGCTTATCGAGGTCCTAGCGCGCGCCGTCCGGCGTAGCCCCCATACTGTTGGCCATATGGCATCAGGCAGCGGTGATTTTTACGCTCGTTTGAAACGCGGCCATGACCTCACCACTCGTCGCGCGGCGCGAGTCGCCCAATACCTCTCCGACCACTGGCCCACGGACCTTCCTTGGCCCTCGGATATTCCCCGCCCGGCGGTAGACAAAACCGCTGGGAGGGGAGAAGTACCGTAATGCTGATTTTACCGTGATGCTGATTTTAAAGTTCCGCATATGTTCCGCAGAGGTCGAGTTCATGGTTGCCACATCGGCCGTACGCAACGAGGGTAACTTCATATGGGCCAGTGGACCATTTTTATCGCTGAGTCGGTTTACTCTCAAACGCGGAGCGAGAATCGAGGGTAATCTCGGCTTGAGTGGTCCATATGTACGCGCATTGCCAAAGTGTATGACCGTATGCGGTGACTTTTATATCCATAATGCTCGGATAAACATCTTGCCCGAGGGATTGACGGTTATCGGTAACCTTATTATCAGCCATACGCCGCTTGAAGCATGGCCGCATGATTTATGGGTCGGCGGCAATATCTATCTCGCCGACAGCGCGTAAATGGTGGGTACCGAAAGCCCAAGCCCATCAAGCCGGGTTGACAATGTCTGTGCAAACAAGCCGTTCGGAACGGAGACCCCCAGCCAATGCAACATACAGCGCAAGCCGGGTGGCCGGAGCTTCCCAGACAGTGTTATGCTTTTATCGGCTGTGTTCTGTCAGGAAGGAGATGTTGAGCGTCGTTGACGCATAAGGCATTGCTCTCAAGACGTGGCTTTACGAATAAGTTCGGGGTTCGGAGATTGATTGAAAACCGGTTTACGTCGGCTCATTGTAAGGTCTCGCCAAAGGGAGCGTGAACAGATAGCGGCCGATAGGCTTAAGGGTAATAAAAAGACATGAGTGAAATGGCGGGTGACGCGAGCCTTTGCGGTTTTGGGCGGGGGCGATGCTTGTTGCCGGTGTTGTCATGGGTCTCCCGGCCGGACTTTTAGGGGTGGGCAGAGGGCTCGTCATCGTTTCGGTATTCCACCAGTTTCTGGCCGCCATGGAGATTAACGTCAATCCGCGCATGTAGGTTGTCGTTGCAACATCACTGACGACAATCACCGCCACTTCTATAACCTCGGCCCGTGGTCATGACCGGAGAGGATCACTCGACACAACTCTTTTGAACCGCTTAGGGCCGGCGATTGTTGTCGGCGCGGGGATCGGCGCTATCATTGGCGGTCTTGCCGACGGCCGTGTCCTGACCACCGTTTCTGCCGTTGTCGCCTTTCTGATAGCGGCCAACATGATGCTGGCTCGCGATCACGCCCATACACGGAAAATCCGCCCTGGGCGGTTTGGGCCGTTCTCGGGATCATTGCCGGTGGGCTTTCGGCGATGATGGGAATCGGTGAGGGAACACTCTGCGTCCCGATCCTGAGTGTTTTGAGGTATGATATCCGTCGCGCCGTCGGCGCCTCGGCGGCCATTGGATTCATGATCGCCCTTCCTGGTGTTATTGGCTATGTGGCATCGAGAATCGGTGTTGATACCCGCCTGCCCTTTTCGCTCGGATCTGTCAATGTGCCAGCCGCGGCTCTTTTGATCCCGATGACGACATTATACGCCCCGATTGGCGCTCGTATCGCGCACACTATTCCGCGTCGCGCATTGCGCATCTGTTTCAGCCTGTTTCCGGCCGCCACATCGCTACGCATGTCCTATGACCTAATTGCCTGAGATTGTCGGCTGAAGATGGTCATTCGGCCAAAGCCCGTTCCCGACAGGCACGGCAAGCTGCAACTGCGCGGATCGTAAAACCGGGAATACGGCCTCGATGCCTCACATTTAATTTCTGCTGCTGCAAGACAACCCCGGATCCCCGGAAGACCAAGCACGGTTATTGAGAGCCAACCCGTGCGCTCTCGCGCAATAGAGCATTTTCCGTGGCAATGGAATCATGGAAAATGCTCTGGTTGATTGTTTTTCAAGCATAATCTTGATCTGACCTCGCTTCTCCGGATCGGATTATGCTCTAGGTGTGAGCTTTCAACCGGTTGTCGATTCGGGCCTGACCGGGGAGACTGGAGTTACTGAGCTTCAGACCTCCTTGGAGGCAAGCCCGAATGAACATCCACAACAATGCCCGACTGACGCCGCTGGGTCGAGAGCGGTTGGTG
>JBAJNM010000080.1 GCA_036881865.1 Parvularculales bacterium
AAGAGGCCGATCTCTCGGAATTCTTCCGGGAAAATAATATCAATCCCGGTGAAGACGGATATCTGAATGAGGAGGATAAATTAAATGCCCTTCTCGCCTTTGTAGATCATCACTATGAGTGCCCAAGTCAGGAAGAGGACGCCTTAAGGTCAGAAGAGGACGTCTCCGGAGACGCTAAATGGTTCCGCGATGTCACCAATAGAACAAAAGACATATTGACCAGATTGCGGACTCTTTTCAATCGCGCTTCCCTTGTTATTCTTGTTTTTGTCTTGTTCGCGACTTTAGTCATACCGGAAAGTTTGGCGCGTGCTCTTCTTAATCCACTCATCAGGGAATTCGGTGAATCTCTTCTAATCATAACTTTAGGTGCGATCCTCATTATTGCGTTGTGTGTATTGGCAGTACTCACTATTCAATCTATCACCCGGACCATAGAAAATTTTGTGCCGCGCCTCATCCGGGCCATCAAAGACGCGCCGTCTTTCCGGAACACCATTTTGTGCCTGCTGGGGCTTGTAGTTCTTTTTAGACTTGCCGTTTTATTTTGGTTGCCGCTTTTTTAGGTGGTTTATATACGATAGTACCAACCTCGGCAGGTCTCCCTTTTGTAACAAATGACGGTAGAGGAAAATAAAATGAATATAGAAAGAATTTTTAAGGGAATCATTACTTTAGAATTTTTGATTATAATTTTTTTCCTTGTTTCGGGGTTTGTTTTGGGAGCTATTCAGGAGGTAGTGAGCCCATCTCGTGGTGGGATAGTTTTCAGTAGTGCTTTGGTGCTTCTTCTGATATTGGCTCTGATATATATTATAAACCTTTATTTCCTGTATAAATTCAAGCCCATTGGTAGAAAAATATATGTACCGATCATTATAATTGCGCACGTTTTATCATTGGGAGTTCCTTTCGAAGCAGTACAAGAAATCAGCCACTTTGAATATGTGTTGAACGATATATCTACAATTATAGGTTATGTAATTATAGCGATGATTTTTCAGACAGATATAAAGAAAAAATTTGAACAATAAATATACAGACCTATCAACTTATATTGCTTGGCTGCGTTTAGCTGACTTTTATTTCCGGATAAGATGGATGATATGAAATTTCTTGGATACGATCCGGGTGGAAGGGGGGCACATGGTGTTGCCGCCATACACGTGTCCCCTGATGGAGAAATTGCATCGAATCCGGCCCCCATCTGCGAGGTGGTCGAAAACGCGGGCTTGGCTTGGGAATGGCTTTCAGGGCATGACGATGCATCCGCACTCGGTATCGACACATTGATGGCTTGGTCACTGACAGGAATCCGACAGTGCGATATTGCGTTAAGGAAACGTTATCCTAAGCGCTTCCGTTCAGTGATTCATCAGAATGCACTGTATAGCGCTATGACCTTGAATGGAGCCTTAGTCGCAAAGCGTGCGGCAAAGTCTGGATGGCGCTTGTTCGAGAGCCACCCAAAGCTCCTTGTCAATGTCTTGCCTTCCGACGATTCCGCTGCGAACAGCGTCTTGAAATGGTATTCATCGGTCAAGGCGCAAACCAACGGAACAATAAAAGGTGACAAGCGTGCTGACGATATGGCGGATGCTGTTGTAGCAGCTTGGAGCGCTGCTCAAGGCTTCATAGGGCGTTGGCAGGTAGACCTCTTCAACATATGTGGGGATCAACTTGAGCGGATCGAAAAAGGTGCAACTTACCCATGGTACGATGACATCATAAATTGATTGACACTCTTCAACACCATGGCGGTGTTGCGGCTTATACCCTGCGTTATTTCCGGTTGGACGCCATCATGGCTGACATGGTAACTCTCATTGAGAAACGCAGCCTCGGAAAAGAAAGTACGACATGAAAACAAAAGCGAGTGCCTTACTGGGGTGTCTGTTTTTAATATTACTCTTGCACTCCCCGATTCAGGCGCAAGACGATAATGTGTTGTTGGATTGGACGTTTTGGAAGATGGCTACGGTGACCGATGTTGAGTCCGCCCTTGAAGGGGGAGCGGATATCGGTGCCCGCAATATGATTGAAAGAACACCCCTGCATACGGCGGCGGCGAATAGTGAAACACCGGAGGTGGTAAAACTGTTACTGGACAGAGGAGCCGACAGTGAGGCCCGTACCATGTTGGGCCAGACACCCCTGCATAGCGCAGCGGGAGATAACTGGGCACCGGAGGTGGTAGAACTCTTATTGGATCATGGGGCTGATATTTCGGACCATGATAAGAATGGCTGGACGCCTCTGCATTTTGCAGCGAATTTTAATCAGATACCGGTGGTGGAACTGTTGCTGGACCGTGGAGCCGATAGGGAGTCCCGCGATAATAATGGAAAAACGCCCTTGCATTGGGCGGCGTTCAGTAGCCGGACACCGGCGGTGGTGGAAGTATTGTTGGACCGCGGAGCCGATAGGGAGGCCCGCGATGGAAGTGGAGCAACACCCCTGCATTGGGCAGTGCTCCATATTGAGGCATCGGTGGCGGTAGTGGAGCTGCTACTGGACCATGGGGCCGATAGGGAGGCCCGCAATATGTTAGGCCAGACGCCCTTGCATCGGGCAGCGGCCGGGAGTTACTCACCGGAGGTGGTGGAACTGTTGCTGGACCGTGGGGCCGATGGCACGGTGCGGGACAAACAGGGGAAAACTCCTTTTGACTATGTTCAGGATAATAAGGCTCTCAGGAACACCGAAGCCTATAGGCGGCTGAACGGGGCTCAATGACGTCTGCTGCCCGCAAGAAGAAACGACCCCCTCGGGCCTGGCAGCGCATGTTGAGTGGTCGCCGTCTTGATTTGCTCAACCCGTCGCCTCTTGATATTGAAATAAAAGATATCGCCCGCGGGCTGGCGTGCGTTGCCCGCTGGAATGGTCAGACATCCGGCAAACATGCGTTTTCGGTGGCTGAGCACAGCCTGTTGGTCGCTGATCTGTGCCGTCAGTTTCGCCCGGGTTGGCCCGTTCGCTGGGAGTTGGCGGCCTTGCTCCACGATGCGCCGGAATATGTTATCGGCGACATGATCAGCCCCTTTAAAACGGCTCTTGGTCTGGATTACCAGTCGTTTGAAGGGCATTTGCAAAGTGCCATCTATATGCGCTTTGGCCTGCCGGCCTCTTTGCCCCATACGGTGAGTGATATAATCAAGCGGGCAGACCGTGCCTCGGCCTTTCTGGAGGCGGTGCAACTGGCCGGATTTGAAGAGGCGGAGGCGGTGCGCTTCTTTGGCCGCCCCCGGGGCGTGGCTCCCGTTTCCCTTGAGCCTCGTCCTGTCCGGCAGGCGGAAAAAGCCTTCCTTGACCGGTTTGCTACATTAGTCCGATAATCGCCCCTGATATTGGATAACGTCCCCATGAAGATATACATTTCTCCCCTCAGCGCCATTGAAGAGGCTATCGCCCGTCATCAGCCCTCTCACCTGATCAGCGCGTTGGGAGAGGAGGAAATGATTGAAACACCTGCCGGTATTGCTCCGCAGCGCCATTTAAAACTGACCATGCATGATATCAGTGAAGTCCGTGATGGGATGATATCCCCCTCAACGGAACACATCGGGCGTTTGATATCATTTATAGATGAATGGGATACAACGGCAGCTCCTTTATTGGTGCATTGTTGGGCAGGGATAAGCCGGTCTTCGGCGGCGGCCTTTATTGCCTTGTGTCGCATTAACCCTGATATGCCGGAGGAAGCATTGGCCCGTTTGTTGCGTGAGCAGGCGGCATTTATTTATCCCAATGCTTTGATGGTGCGTCACGCGGATGCTCTTATGGGGCGTGAGGGGCGTATGAGTCGCGCTATTGATGCGATCGGACCGGGAGCGCTGGCATGGGAGGGAAATTTGTTTGATGTTCCGGCCCACCCTGAGGCTTTGATTTCTTCCGGAGAGTTATGAGCGTTAACTCTCAGGAATTGTCTAATTCTCAAAGTGTTCAGGTCGTTATTGGTTTGAATGCGGCCATTGTGTCAGTCGTTAAGGGCAGTCCCCATTGTCTCGTGGTATCGCGCACTTCACCGGACACTTCATCAGATGTTGAGAGAGAGGGCACTGAAAGTAGCGGGTGGGATAGTCTGCCTTTTGGTCCCTTTGACCCTCTGGAGCATCGCACTCTTGAACAGGGGTTACGGGCATGGGTGCAACAGCAAACTCATTTGACTCCCGGATATGTAGAACAACTTTATACATTTGGAGACAGAGGCCGTCATGCCCGCGCCGGGGGTAACACGGGTGACTCTCATATAGTGTCGGTTGGATATTTGGCGTTTGCCCGGCCCGGAGGTAATGAAGTATCTGTGGGGGAGTGGCGGGACTGGTATATGTTTTTTCCGTGGGAGGATAGGCGGGCCGGACGTCCGGCTTTGTTGGATAGGGTGATCTTGCCGTGTTTGGCAGAGTGGGCGGCAGCGCAGAACCATGAGAGTGAATCGGTGCGGATGCGGGGGTATCCTCAGGACCGGATGCGGATTTGTTTTGGATTAGAGGGTGTGGCATGGGATGAAGAAAAGACGCTGGAGCGTTACGAACTTTTGTATGAGGCGGGTTTGATGCCGGAGGCCGGTCGGGATGGGCGGTGCGGTCTTTCTCTGCCGGAGAAGGACGCAGCAGCCTTGGGGCATCCGATGCAGCATGATCACCGGCGTATTCTTGCCACGGCTATGGGCCGGTTGCGTGGCAAGCTGAAATATCGTCCGGTTATTTTTGATCTCATGCCGGATTCTTTTACGTTGTATGAACTGCAAAGAACCGTAGAGGCCATATCGGGAGTTGTGCTGCACAAGCAAAACTTTCGGCGTTTGGTGGACCATGCGGGATTGGTAGAGCGTACCGGACGCATTACGACACGCACCGGTGGGCGGCCTGCCGAATTATATCGCTTTCGCCATGAGGTATTGACGGAACATCACGCACCTGGGCTTCGCCTGACTACCCGGAGCTGACTTAACAGGGGGATCATTTTGCGGGATATGGTAGGGTTTTTGGGTGTTTTTTCTTTTTGGAATTTGAAATCGTCAGCTATATAATCCCCTTAAGGTTTTTAGCGACCAATTCCGCATCCTTCGGCATGGATATTGCCGAGACCCGTGAGGACCGCTGAAATGATTAGTTCAACGCTCTACAAACTCCATGTCAAAGCACTGTTGGGCGTTCTGAAGCGTATCAAATATGGTCAACTGACCCTGACCTTGCCTGATGGGTGCACCCATAACTTCAAGAGTGGTGGTGAGGGGCCATCTGCAGATGTCCATATCCACACCGGATCTGCGTTGGGCAGAATCATGTCCGACGGCAAAATGGGCTTTTGTGAATCGTTCATCATGGGGGAAGTCTCAAGCTCTAATCTTGCTTCTCTTGTTGAATTTGTTGTTAGACAAAACACGTATGTCGAAGAGAATCTCAAATTTAGTAAATTGAAGACAATGCTTCGCCGGGCCGGGCACTGGGTAAACAGAAACACGAAAGAAGGATCACGCCGCAATATTTCAGCCCATTATGATCTGGGGAACGGTTTTTATGATAAATGGCTGGATCCGAGCATGACCTACTCATCTGCCTTTTTTGAAAAGGACGATGATGATCTGAAATCTGCCCAGATAGCAAAATATAGAAAACTGGCTGAACTCGCCGGGCTTCAGTCCGGGGATCGTGTTCTGGAAATCGGATGCGGTTGGGGCGGCTTCGCAGAATTCGCCGCGTCGCATTACGATGTTGATATAACGGCAATTACCATTTCACAGCAACAGTTTGACTTTGCAAATAAACGTATGGCCGATGCGGGTCTTTCCCATAAGGTTGATGTTGCGCTGACGGATTATCGTGATGTTGACCGGTCTTTTGACAAAATTATCTCTATTGAGATGTTTGAGGCTGTAGGCGAAGCCTACTGGCCAACCTATTTTGAATGTCTTTCAAGATGTCTTCAGAAGGGGGGCAAAGCCGCACTTCAAATTATCACTATTGATGATAGTATTTTTGAAGACTATAAACGTGAGCCTGATTTCATTCAGAAATATGTCTTTCCCGGCGGAATGTTACCATCACTAAGACGGCTGGAAAAACCGATCATGTCCGCAGGTTTGCGCCTTTTTCAGGAAAACGGGTTTGGATTGCATTACGCCAAAACCCTGAAATTGTGGCGTGACCGGTTCCTTGCTGCATGGCCTGAAATTGCCAATCAACATTTTGATGAACGATTCAAGAGAATATGGGAACTCTATCTGGCCTATTGTGAAGGGGGCTTCAAAGCCGGACAAATTGATGTCAATCACATGTTGATCGAACGGCAATAAGACTTCGGAAAAGGGCAAAGGGAGGAACAGACACATGACCGGACTGTTAAATTACGCCATCTCGGTGGCATTGGTGGCGGGTTCTGCCTTTCCTCAACACGCAGGGCTTGGCTAAGCAGAATTTTCTTTAAGATTGCTGACATAATACAACAAACCCTCGTCAACCTGTCTGTAAAAATGCACATCTACATAAGGCACCAATATTAAGGCGACTTGTTGCAAACCTTTGGCTATTTCCTGCGGGTTTGTTTGATCGGTTGCGTTTTTGGTTTCCACATGACGCGGCCATGCACTCCATAAGACCCACATATTCTCAGCCAAACTGCGACACAATGATTGATCAACCTTATTCGTACCCGGATTGTATTCGAAAAGATTTTCCAGAATCCGGCGGACCGCCTCAATGCCCTCATTGGTAAACTCCCGAAAACTGCTTTCCAGTTCGGGCGAGCGATGTGTCAATTCACGCCCCGACGATATAACAAATCGATAGCGCCATAGCACTTCGGCACCACCGGAATAATAGCCAACCACTTGCGTTGGATTTACCGGTCCGTGAGCTGGTAATGCCAAAATCTCGAACAATTCCGAACGTAATCGACTGACAACTTCCAGGGCAATTTCGGAGAAATTATTGAAGTAGTAGTAGATATTGCCCGGACTGATGCCGGTACGCACGGCAATTTGTTTCGTCCCGATATTGGACCCCTGAATATTCATCATCTGAATAGCGGCCTCAATAATGCGCTCGCGATTGCCGCTTCGTTGTGGCCGTGGTTTGGTGTTTGCTTTGCTCATAGCAGGTTCATGCCGATTGGTCGCCGAAATGTCTATAGAGTAATAAATCTAAATTAGACCATTGATTCTATATTATAGATGAATTAGATATAATGGTCTATTCTAGATCAAAGGAGCGATGAGATGGGATTGAACTTTCAGGAGAGAAAATTCATCGTTACCGGGGCCGCTACGGGTATCGGTAAGGCTGCCGCCGAGGAATTGATGGCGCATGGTGCATCGGTGGCCCTTTGGGATATTGATCGGCCCACCTGTCAGGCCATCGCCGATAAGGCGACCGGCAAGCAGACCGTCATCGCGGTAGAGGTTGATGTTGCCAGTGCGGCCTCCGTTGAGGCGGGCATGGCTAAAACGGTAGAGGCACTTGGCGGGGTTGACGGTGCTTTCAATAATGCCGGTATTGGCCTGCCGACCGTACCGACCGAGATGATTGAAGAGGCTGATTTTGACCGCATTGTCTCGGTCAATATGAAAGGCGTCTGGCTATGCATGAAAAGCCAGCTGCTCTATATGAAAGCCAATGGCGGTGGGGCCATTGTCAATAATGCCTCGGTTGCCGGTTTGGTTGGTCTGGCCATGCAGGGTGCATATAGCGGCACCAAGCATGCTGTTATTGGCATGACCAAAGCTGCTGCACTGGAAGCGGCACCTGAAAAAGTTCGTGTTAATGCCATTTGCCCGGGAGCAACCCATACGCCGATTTTGCAGCATTTGCTGGAGGCCGGTATCACCGAAGAAATGTTGGGCGAGATGGCGGCGCAAAAGCGCCTCGCTCAACCGGACGAAATTGCTGCGGCGGCGTGCTGGCTCCTGTCTGATGCTGCCAGCTTTGTAACTGGCACCGCCATGCCGGTTGATGGCGGCTGGACTGCACATTAGGAGATAGAAAATGAGTGAGGTCGAAACCATACAGACGGGCAATTGGGCAGGGGCTGATTTCTTCGACCCGAATTTTCGCGATGACCCCTATCCTAAATTGGCACAATTGCGCGAAACCGAACCGGTCAACCTGACGCCGGTCGGTACCTGGCGCATCAGCCGCTATGATGATGTGAAGGCAATTTTTTCCGACGCCAAAACCAGCATGACTGATATGCATGGTGACAGCCCGAATTTTGATCCGCTGGATACGAAGGGCAGTTTCCTTGAATTCGTTTTAAATAAAGATGGCGAGGAACATCGCCGCTTGCGCAAGCTGGTGCAAAAATCATTCGGCGCAAAAACCGTCAAATTGATGGAGGACGAAGTCCGCAAAATTGTTGCGGCATCGCTTGATAAAGCGCTCGCCGATGGCGGTATGGATGTGATTCCGGCGCTGGCCCATGAGGTACCGTCGCGTATGATTTGCCAGATTATGGGCGTTCCCATGGCTGACCGGCAAATTTTCAATGAGTGGACGGCAGCGCGGACAAATGCCTTCTTCGCTAAATTCTTACCGCCTGACGTGCAAGAGCGCACGCGCAATGCCGGTGAGGCTATGGAAGATTATTTCCGGGTTCTTCTCGCAGAGCGGAAAAAAGACCTCGGTGATGATTTGCTCAGTTCTATGATTTTGGCATCGGAAGATGGTGACCGCTTCACCGATGATGAACTTATCATTCAGGCCATTGGCGTCATTGTCGCCGGTTATGAAACTACAATAGGTCTTTTGGGTAATGGCATAAGAGCGTTTGTCGAGAATCCCGGCCAGTTGCAAAAACTGCGCGACAATCCGGACCTGACCGTCAATGCAATTGACGAGTGCTTGCGTTATGACACACCAATTTTGTTTAATTGGCGGGTTCTTGAAGAGCCGTATGAGGTTAGCGGTGTGACATTACCGGTTGATGCTATAATTTGGCAATTGCTGGCTGCGGCCAATCATGACCCGGCGAAGTTTGATAAGCCGGACCGCTTTGACATTGAGCGGGAAGAAGTGGCGCACCAATCCTTTGGCGGCGGCCCGCATTTCTGCCTTGGCAACCAGCTGGCCAAAATGGAAGCGCGTCACGTGTTTGGTCAATTGGCAAAACGTACGCAAGGTTTGACTTTAGAGGCTGGCGAAATTGAATGGTCTCACTCTTTCTTCAGAGTGATGGCCAGCTATCCAATTAATTTCAATTAAGGAAACTAACTATGGAAGATTTGAAACTTGAAACACAATGGCTGTGCACCATGCGCGGCACTATTCCGGAACCGAATATGGCATTGGATAATCTGATGGTTTTCAATGTTGAAGATGCATGGATTGAAAGCCCACGCTTTAATGCCAAGCTGGTTGGCCCTGGGGGCGACTGGATTCGCCTGCAGCCAAACGGCAATTGGAAACTGGACGTTCGCCTGCTGTTTCACGGTGATGATGGTTCGGCCATTCACTGTTTTTACAATGGCGTATTGCGCATGGAGCCACATATTGCTGAAGCCATGGAAAAAGGTGAAGAAATTGCCGGCGAAGACATGTATTTCCGTGCCACACCATATTTTGAAACCCGGTCTGAAAAATATGCATGGCTCAATAATATTGCCACAGTCGGTAAGATGCGCAGCTTCGGCGGCGGCAATGTGGTATACGATATTTTCGAGGTGCTCTGATGGTACCGGTGAAGCAATGGCATCGGTAAAGCAGCCAAAAATTCTGATTATTGGCGCCGGCATGTCAGGCATGCTGGTCGCCATGCGCCTTTTAAAGGCCGGTTTTACTGACTTTCAAATTTATGAAAAAGATCATGATTTGGGAGGTACTTGGCGGGTTAACACCTATCCGGGCATCGCCTGTGATGTTCCGTCACATTATTACACATATGAAAATGAGCCTAATGGCGATTGGTCTTCACGCTTGCCGCAAGGGGCTGAAATTCAGCAATATCTTGTCTCAATCGCGAAAAAATACCGGTTACACCAATATATCAGTTTCAATAAGGAAGTAATAAACTGCAAGCACGATGGCGAGGAGTGGACGGTCCAAACGGCGGAAGGCGAAAAACTGAAATATGATTTTGTTGTCGCCTGTTGCGGACTTCTATTTCATCCTGTCTATCCCGATATCGTCGGTCTTGATACATTTTCCGGAGCCTGTTTTCACTCTGCCCGTTGGGACCATGACGTTGATCTGAAAGGCAAAAAAGTTGGCCTCGTCGGCAATGGCTCAACGGGTACGCAGATCATTTCGAGCTTGTCAAAACGTAAACTCGATTTGAAGATTTTCATGCGAACACCACAATGGGTATTTCCCCTACCGGATCGCAAATATACGGCGCTTGAACGCAAACTGACCAAATGGTTTCCGGCGCTGGCCCGCTTTGGCCATACTTTTTATCGTGTGTTGTTTGAAAATCTGTTTGCCAAAGCGGTTATCCGGCAAAGCTGGCAACGTGATTTGATGGGTTGGGCGTGTAAGCAAAACCTCAAGACGGTGAAGAATCCGGCTTTGCGCGAACGCTTGACACCCGATTTTGCACCCTTGTGTAAACGACTGGTCATGAGTACGACTTATTACAGTTCTATCCAGCAAGACAATGTAACCGTCGCCGATGGCAATATCGTCAAAATTGACGGTAATGTGGTGCACACTAAAGATGGCGGAACACATGAATTGGATGTACTGGTGATGGCGACAGGTTATGATGCGCATGCCTATTTCCGGCCGATGAATATGACCAATGCGCAAGGGATTAATATCAATGACGTATGGAAGGATGGGCCTTACGCGCTACGCACTGTTGCCGTGCCGGGATTTCCGAATTTTTTCTTTACCCTTGGCCCGCAAAGTCCGTTTGGCAATTTCTCGGCTATCAGCATTGTGGAAACGCAAATCGATTATATCGTCAGTTGCATCAAAATGGCCTATGCAAGCAACATCAAAACCATGGACCCGAAAGTGGCAGCAACCGAAGCGTTTAACAATATGGTCTATGCGGCAATGCCTGACACGATTTGGATGACCGGTTGCACCAATTGGTATACTGGCGCAAATGGCATTCCTTCGGCATGGCCATTCACCGGCTGGCGCTTCCGAAAAGAATTGGAAAAGCCCAATTTAGAGGAATATGCTACCACGGCTTAAACGCGGGCGGCTATCACACCACTGGCAAGGTAAGGATAAGAGGGAATGATGAGCGCCAGTGAACTGGACACCGTACTGGCCATATTGGCCGAGCGAAATGCAAACACGCCAGCCGATATTACAGTTGAAGAGTAGCGCGCCGGTTTTGATGCGGCGGCGGATTCAATGCTACTTCCCGGGGAACCGTATGAGGTCTCGGCGTTTTGGTACGTGTGTATATGAGCCCCAAAAATGTGAAAGTGAAGATAGTTGGCGAAATACAGAG
>JBAJNM010000081.1 GCA_036881865.1 Parvularculales bacterium
GCTGGAAGCACTCTATACCCCAGATAGGGGGAAATTATATACTTTAGTAGCCGAGGACTATCATTATAGCGTAGTTTTCCGCCATTAACGTGTGTTCCGATTGATGTCAAAGACCATCCCATCGCGGGTAATAAATTATGAACTAATCTGGCCAACGGAAAGATGTCTTTTCCTCAGATAATGCCCAAAGTTTTGCTGCTACATCCTTATCAAGCGCAAATGGTTCTAATCGGCCAGCATCAACAGGGCCAACCATTTGGGCTTTTGTAGGGCCATAATAACGCTCAGGCTTCAGACCATCTTGTGTGGCGCACATGATTTGAGACCACGCACCTTGCTCCGCAGATTGCGCAAAACGAGATAATAGAGACCATGCTATTCTAGTTGCCAGATTTGCATGATTATTGATTAAGTCGGTGCGAGAGGCACCAGGGTGGCATACATGAACCTGCACTTTCTGCCCCTTTATTAAGACACGACGCTGCAGTTCATAGGCAAACATCATTTGGGCTAATTTGGACTGGGAATAAGCTTTCCAAGGGTTGTAATTCCTATCAAAATTGATGTCCTCAAATTGTATTTTTTTCAGCCCCATACGATAGCCATTACTGGCAACAACTACGATACGACCCTCAGATTTTGCAATGGTTTCAAACAGCAAGCCAGCTAGAAGAAAATGACCAAAGTGATTCACCCCAATTTGGCTTTCAAAACCGTCTTTTGTCATCTGTTGTTTGGCCACTTGAGCTATGCCTGCATTGCAGATGAGAGCATCAATATGTAAAATGTTCTTTAAAATCTCTTCAGCTGCGTCACGAACAGATTGCATAACAGCCAAATCCATTTGCACAAAGCTAATATCCGCATCACTGCCAAACTCCTGTTTAAAAAGTTCAACGGTTGCGTTTGATTTATTCTCATTGCGGTTCAACATGACCACTTTTGCGCCCTTAGATAAAAGGGTACGGGCTGCTTCAAATCCTGTTCCTGCAGTCGCGCCAGTAATGATGTAGGTTTTGCCAATAAGAGAGCCTAGTTGCTCTGGTGTCCAACCTTTTGAACCAAACTGCTTTAATGTCATGGTGTAGCCCCGGGTGTGATGCGTGAAACAAAATGACTATAAGAAATCCGGCCTAATGTAGAGTAAAACGTATGGGCAGAGATTTAGGACCGGATACAAAACTCGCGGCCACACGGGTCATAGGGCCGGTCATCTCGACACTTTTCAGACGTTTTATCAATTCCTCCCACAAAATACGCATTTCCAACCGCGCCAGATGTTGTCCCAGACAAACATGGACGCCATACCCTAAGGCCAGATGCCGGTTGGGCTTGCGGGTAATATCAAACTCGAAAGGGTTGTCATAGACGTCTTCGTCGCGGCAGGCCGAGGCAAAACTGGACATCATCCAGTCACCTTCTTTAAGTGAAATACCACGGAGTTCACTATCCTGAGTGGCAGAGCGCATGAAATGCTTGACCGGTGTTTCCCAGCGAATGCTTTCTTCCACAAAGGCTGCAATCAGATCCGGGTTTTCTTTAAGTTGAGAGAGCATCTCAGGTTGCTGACAGAGCGCCCACATACCAGCACTGGTAGAATTAGACGTTGTATCATGGCCTGCCGTAGCCGTAATGACGTAATAGCCGATAGTTTCAAGATCGGTCATATACTCGCCATCAATTTTTCCGTTGGCGAAAACACTGGCGAGATCATCTTGCGGGTTCTTACGGCGGCTTTCGTTGATGTCATTAAAATAGGCGAAAGCATCCATCGTCGCCTTGGCCATAGCGGCGTCACGCTCCTCCTTACTTTTGTAGCCCATCATATCTTCGTCTGATGCCGAGAACATATCCTGCGTCATTTTCAGCATGAACTCTTCACCCTCGTCGGGCACACCGAGTATGTCCATAATGACACGCAGGGGATAATAGAGCGCAATGTCCTTGGCAAAATCGCATTCGCCGCCGATTTCTTCAAATGTCTTAAGAGTTTGTTGGGCCCGTTGGCGAATGCGGGGTTCCAGATTACGCAGTGAGCGCGGTCCAAACCAGTCAGCGGTTAAATCACGAAGAACGGTATGTCTGGGAGGGTCCATATTAATCAGAGTCATTAACCGGAATGGCGTTCCTATCTCTTCAATGGTGTTGCGTATGGTTTGAGCCTCAGTCAGAACTGTCATACGGTCACCGGCATGAAAAAGATCACTGCTTTTTTCAACATGTTGTACATCTTCAAATTTGCTGATGAGCCAAAACGGGTCAAATCCTTCAGCTTCTACGAGGGCGACAGGGGTATTTTTTCGTATCTCGGTAAAAGCCTCGTGGATTTGGTCAAAATCGGCATACGCGGCAGGGTCAACGATAGTGTTGCTGAGTTCCTGAGATATCTTCATGGGGTGTCTCCTTTGCAATGCGGGCGGGTTTTATCAGCGTCGTGCGATAT
Source organism: Parvularculales bacterium (assembly GCA_036881865.1). Lineage (NCBI taxonomy): Bacteria > Pseudomonadati > Pseudomonadota > Alphaproteobacteria > Parvularculales > Parvularculales bacterium. The sequence continues at coordinate 2,444 of JBAJNM010000081.1, forward strand.
AGAGTCAGGGGGCAATGAAAAATGAGGCGGTGCTTAACGATACCCCCCATCATCAAAGTCTATCACAACAAGACTTGGCGTCGCTGGATAACCACACCGCCAACATTCACTTGCTCAGCGAATTCCTATCCGCCGAATGGATGACGGCGTATAACGGCTCTCGTCGAGCTCATCGGCAAAATAGTTAACAGGAGGCTCTTCGTTCTGCATGGACATCGCTACATAGCGCCCTTCCTGCAGATCATAGACAATCTCGGCACCGGAACCACACAGGGGTACATTATAGCGTTGCAAGGTATGAAGTTCCTGCACCCGCCACAGGCCACCACGTGAGTCATAGAGTTCTCCATTGGCCAACTGCCAGTTATCTTCGTTAAGATGTTTGACCCGGCGCGCATAAACATGACGGGCATCGGGTTTCAGAGTTGCCTGAATGGTCCATACGCGTTGCAGTTCATAACGAATTTTGTCCTGATTAAGATGTCGGACATTGAGGAATTCGGCATAAGGGGTGCTCTCGGCTACATAGTTGTTATAGGCAATGTATTTTTTAGATTTTCCGGTAACGGTCCAGTCATAGCGGTCAGGCGAACCACTGTATCCGTCAAAGTTGTCGGTTGTGGCCAACAAGTCAGTATCAGCTGTGGCGAAATCATAGGCGATATCCGGTGCACGGCGAACACGGCGCGTGCCCGCGCTGTACTGCCACGCCCTACGGGACTCAATAGCCTGATTAAGGGTTTCATGCACCAAAAACACATTACCTGCAGAACGGGCTGGTGAAACTATATTACCAAGCCATAAGAAGGAAATGTTATCCAGATCTTCGGCGCGTCTGGCGGAGGGGTCAGACCATTTAAGAAAGAATTCGTCCTGAACCGTCCGCAGGGTGTAGTCACCGCTGCGAGTCACAGGGGCAACAGTAAATTGTCGAGTTGACTTAAACGAGCGGTAGCGCAGGGTATGATTCCAGATAATTTCCAGAGCGTTATTGGGGATAGGGAAAGGAAAGCCCATAATGGCTTCCGCTATACCCGTACCACCACCGATCAGTTCACCTACTTCTGCATTATTCTTGGTGGCCGTATAGACAGTATCAGGGTAGGCGCAGGACCGGCGGGACTGATAGACATTCATAAAATAAGTATCGGGAAAGGTCCTGAGCAGGGTCTTGTATCCCTCGGAGAGGTTTTCCGAATACTGGTCCATATTGGCAGCGGTAATGGTGAACTTGAGCGGGTCAGCCGCGAAAGGGTCTTCAAGTTTCTCGCCGGGGGTATAGGCGACATTGCCCGGTACATTCTCCAATCCACCTGTCCACGCAGGGATGGCTCCATCTCCGGCCTTTTCAGCACCTATCGGTGTTAAATCATTGCCGAGGCGGTCAGCCTGACTCTTAGGCACCTTGGCGAGTGCTGATGTTGCCATCAGGCACAAACCAAGGCCTGCTACCAAGATATGTACTAATTTCATTTTACATTCCCTCCCGCTTCTCAGGTTTCCCGGGTTCTCGGGGTGGTTTTCTCATACGAATCTTCATCCGGGACAATCCCGTATCAGTTCATTGCCGTATCAGATTAACACTCCATCATTTTAATTCCGGTCTCATTTTTATCTTTCATAAACACAATTACTTTGGTCCGACCTCCTAGAAAGCGTAAGAAATATCAAGAGCCATGAAATCCCGGTCAAGGTTGACGTCCCTTAGCTCTTTGCCCAAGAAGTCGGTGTAGCCAAGGACCACGCGCCAGCTTCCCTGATATTCGGCCGTCATACGAAGATCCAGAAACTTTGAGCCGGCTGTGTACTGGGAGAATGGTGCCGGTGAGTAACCTTTAACGTCATGGGACCAGGCGATGGACGGTGAGACCGTCCAGGCCGTACCCAAGGCATTGGCGTACTGCCAGATGCCGACAAGGACGTAGCCCCAGGAGAAGGTATCGGGGCGGCAATCATGGCGGACGTCAGCACCAAATATTCCACCCAACGGTATATCACTGCCCGATGTACAGGTGGAGGCAATCTGCGGTCCCGCCGCCGCCACGGCAGCCGGCAGCAACAAAGGATCAGTCACGTGGATATGCAGAGGCCTTGGGATATCTGGTGCATAGATTCCGCCTACTTCGGTCAGGAAGATGAAATTGTCGGCTCCGACTGCATTAACGAAAGGTTCGGAGGCCGACCACGCAGCGGTAGTTCCGATCTGACCTGTCCATATTTCTTCACGGATATAGCCCTTGAGGTACTGGGGTCTGGTCAGGGCATCCGGATCCGTTATCGTATTCGTTGCACTATCATAACCCAGACAGGAGACAGGGTTGAGACTGAGAGGCTCTAACGCAGCAAAGCCCAAATCACCGACGACGTTAAGGCTACAGCTCATTGTCGCGATGCCGGCGATGCCCGAGCCGGGATCAAGCTGGAGGGGCTGGTTCTCACGGTAGGACACTTCGCCCTGTACGCCCCATGCGCCAAAGGTGGTGTTGAAACTCATACCCCACAGGCTGATGTCTTCTGGATATTCGAAAAACAATTCGGACTGAAAGGCAGTGGTCAGAAATTCGGCACCGTTGACAAGGTTCGGGAGAGCATTGCTTATTCCGCCCACTTGCTCAGGCATGAATCCCAAATTATTCAGATCGGGAGCTGCGGATTGCGCAGCAGAAATGACACAGTTCATAGCGAGCATCTTACGAAAGGTATTAGGCATTTTCTCGAAATGATTAGCGGGAGTCAAAGTAGTATCTAAGTATCTGGCATAGACGGCATTAAACCCTAGTGAAGCAATATTGGCAGGATCTCCTGGTGTGTTTGCACCTGGTGCTGCTGCTAAAAGCGTACTTGTTACTCGAATTTGCGCTACAATCTGGTCCGCTACACCGTCGAGTTCTTCGATATAGTTGTTAGGGTCCAGAATTGGCAAATTATTGGTGTTGGGGCCGGTGCCACCGTGAATTCCACCGGTGGGCATCATACCCAGAGGTCCGGGGGCTATATCTTTACCGAGTCTTGGGTCAAGAAATCCGGGAAGAAAGGCAGCAGCAGCAGGATTTGCTGCAATTGCTGCAGCTAAACCAGCACTAGCAGTAGCCGTCGAATATCCCGAGCCTGTAGCTTGATTACTGAGAGCCGCGGGAACAGGTTGAAGACCTAGACATCCAGTATTAATGACTTGGCGGTTAAAGGCGAGGTCGGAAGGATCTATGGGATTAACGTAAACGATAGGTGCCAGTCTGCGCAGGCTGATCAGCGGCAACCGGCTGTGGTAGTTTATGTGATAGAAGCCGAACTCGGTGTAATTCAACGCTTCTGAATACCAGCGGAAGGCCAGACCATACTGACCGTCATCGCTCGGCTCAAGGTCGGCTGCACGGTATATGGTATCAAGAGTGCCTCTATCGTACTTGATGCTCTCCTGCCGGCCGATGGCGTTCCTTACCAGATTCTCATCCTCGTCAATGCGCCGGTTCCAGGCAAACAGGCCGTCCACATCGGCTTGCGTTCTAACACCTGACCCAGTAGCCCAGGCCTCACCAATATCTTTAGTCCAGAGTGCCTGAGTCATAGTAGCAACAGCCCCACACTCGGCATTTGAATCAGCATTTATCCGGCAAGACCGACGGAGTCCCTCTCCTTCCCACCCACCGGACTGGTACCAGAAAATACCGTTGATATTACCGCCATAGGTCGCGGACCTATTGGCCACGTCAATTGCGGAAAACGGCGTGCCATCGCGGTCAAGTTCATATTCTTCGTGGCCAAACTGATAGAAAGCATCAAGGGTCAGATCAAAGGGCAGGCCGATGGATGTATAGGCTGCCAGGATGGGGAGGAGACCTTCCTTGATTTCGGCACCGGGCCGGCGGAAGGCGGATACGTCAATGGGGTTGATGGAGTTGATGCCGTTAAAGAGGAAGGTTCCCTCACCCCAGCTGATGACCTGATTGCCGAGACGGATATTAACGGGCAGGCTGCCTATGTCGTAATCGCCACTGACATAGAGGTCGAGGAAGTCAACATTCTGGGCTACCTGTGTCTTAGCACTATCGGTAATACCGGAACGTTCATAAGACGAGTCCTGATTCAGTACCGCATCATAATATGAGGTGAGACGGCTAAAAAAGGTGTGATTGCCCCAACCGATCTGGATGTCGTTGGTCATCTTGGTGGTGGCGCTTGTCAGATCCCACTGATCAAAGTTGAGGCGTGAGTCATCGGAGGCGGAGGCACCATCGAAATTGTCAGGATAGGCTGGATTAGGAATGGTAATGGAACCGACGGTTCTGGCCTGATCCGACGGATCGAAAAACGTTCCCCCATCCGTTATTGTCGTGCCATCAGCTTGCTGCCCCAGAATCGGGCGCGTATCAAGGGGGCCACCACTGGGGGCGGGTAAATATTTTTCATTGCGTTTTGCAATGCGGACAGAGACACCGGTTGAAATTGTCGTATCAAAGAAAATGTCAAGTGGACCAAATCTGGATTCAATGGCGTTTGCCGCCGGAGAGGCAAGCGTCATGATAAGAGCCGCAACCGCGAGGCCGGCGCATGTTTGCCTAATTTTTAAAGAGTGACAGAACGCTAGCGCAACACCTACCACCGTTGTCTTGATACTCCCGAGTGTTACAGCAAGGCGTGTCAATAGTGTTGTATTTCCTAACTGAGTGCCTTTGGCGATCCCTGACTTAATCATCCAGTCCTCCGTCTTTCTCTTATTTAATGAGTCATACGTTCAACTCTGTCTGCTCATTGGAGACACAAATACTATTACTTGTCAACACGATATTGACACAATAAGTGAATTTTGTGTTATTAGAATAGAATTACTTCTGCTAGATTTGATGGCAAGTCTGACCTCATTTTGTCTACAGGAATGGTTACTTTATAAACTATTCATGATTTGGCCCGGGCTTAATTTCCAATCCCAACACCTATCTCCAGCAATCAGCATTAGAAGCTAGTAAACTAACAAATTCCTATGGATACTGCGGAGTTATAAAGATAATCTATGCAATCCTGAATATATCAGTCTGGAATTGCCTTCCGAATTGAATCGAAGCTTAGTTACTGACTTCAACCTATGCCTCTTTGAAATTACACAAAATTCACTAATTGTGTCATGCATAAGTTGACAAGTAATAGTATTTGTGTCTCCAATAAGCAGGCAGATTAACTTTAATGTGAGCGATGGTTCTGCATGGCCATAGGAAATTGATATCGCAGGAGAGAAAAAATGGCGACGTTTGACAATATTATCTCAGGTGGATTTGTTATTGATGGCACTGGCTTGCCAGGTGTTTATGCGGATGTAGGTATTGTCGGTGGAGTGATCACAAAGATTGGAAATTTGACCGGCGAGGAAACTAAGCAGCGCATCGATGCAAAGGGTAAGATTGTTGCGCCTGGATTTATCACTCAACATACACATTATGATGCGTCCCTGTTCTGGGACCCTTATTGTTTGGATGCGGGTCACAATGGGGTGACTACCGTTGTTAATGCTAATTGTGGGTTCGGCTTTGCACCGGTTCGCAAAGAAAATCAAGAGCGCATCATGGGCATGATGGAAACCACCGAACAAATTCCAGTTCATCACCAAAAGACGGCTTTGCCTTGGGACTGGGAGTCTTACCCGGATTTCATGAATCGCATCCGCAGCCTGCCTAAAGGTGTCAATGTACTGACCTTTCTGCCGCTCAATCCTCTGCTTGTTTATGTAATGGGGATTGATGGCGCGAAAACGCGAGCCCCGAATGCAAAAGAGTTGGCCGAGTTACACCGGCTGATTAACGAAGCGATGGATGCTGGAGCCATCGGCATTTCTATGTCTGTGATGGGCGCAGAAGGCAATACCCACGTCGACACAGACGGAACCAGTATGCCCACCGATTCAATGGATCATGACGCTATCCTCGACATATGCAAAGCTGTGACCAATCGCGGAGAAGGCGTCATTCAAATGATCTCCCAGATCATGTATTACGGCGATCGTTCAATTACGAAGCGTATAGCGGAACTCGCCAAAGGGACTCGCGTGCGTGTCATCCACAATGTTTTTTTGACTCATGACTTGGTCCCTCAAAAGGTGGAAGAAGATCTCGCCTGGTTGGAGGAATTGCGGGATGACGGTTGTGATGTCACCGTTGGCGCGTTGGTGAACCGTGGTTGGGTTGAATCCAGTATTCGCCAGCTTGACGCTGTTGCTGGTAATTTGGCCCCGATCCGCGACATCATAGCTTGTAAATCCGATGCGGAGGCCATCAGCCTATTGAAGGACACGGAGTTTATCAAACGGTTTCACGAAGAATATACCTCGGCTGTAACCGGCAACCCGGCGGCTTCTCTGGAAGGTCAAACCGTCATATCGGTTGGTGATAATGCAGACTTAAAGACTTACATAGGCAAAACTTTGGGTGAGATCTCCGAAGAGACTGGTCAGAATGTAGTTGAGGTTCTTGCAGAGCTGGGCGTGAAGTCGTACCTGGCGCTGCAACTTAAATCGCTGCCAGTATCGGCAACTACGCCGGATCAGGCGCACCAACTCATGGCACATCCCGCCGTAGTTTGCGGGGGGTCTGACGGAGGTGCCCACACAAAAGTCTTTGGCATGGGCCACTACGGCACAGACCTGTTAATCTGGATGGTCCGTGAACATAAGTTACGTTCACTCGAGGACATGCACTTTCAACTCAGTCTGAAACACGCCCGGTCTGTTCAAATCGAGGATAGGGGTGCATTGTTGCCTGGGTTCAAAGCCGATATTCTAATCTATAATCTCGATAACCTGTATTTCGATATGGAAAAATACGAGATCGTACATGACATGCCCGAAGGAGACTGGCGGCGACAAGCGCGCGCTGGCGGATATGACATGATTTTGGTTAACGGAGAAATCACCCATCAAAATGATCAGAGTACTGGCGCCACGCCCGGGGAATTTGTTCAGGTCACTCAAGATCTGGGCGGTTCCAGAATGCAAGCGGCTGAGTAGATACGTCCCACTTCACTGAGGAAAGCCGATGACCCGTAAATTGGACACGCTCGCTAAACGCGCAGGTACAAGTCGCACCTCAAAGCAAGAAATCGTAGAGTCGGCCCTAAAGTGCTTTGAGAAATTTGGACCCCACCGTACGTCCATGACAGATATTGCCGAAGAGGCTGGCATCTCTCGCAAGACTCTCTATCGCATTTTCGAAGATCGCCCTGCGCTTATTGAACACATTCTGAATCTGCGCCTTATCAAAATGGGTAGTAAAATCCGCAAAAAGATCGAAAGTTATGAGGACCTACAAGAGGCGTTGATCGAGGGGTCTATCGTCTCCATTGCAGTCGCTAGAGAGGATAAAATATTCAACGAGATCCTGCAAAAAGACACCAATCACAGCGTCGAACAGTTTCTCTTCCAAAGCAATGAACAGACTCGTTTCGAGGTTACAGATATCTGGTCTCCGGTGATTGACAGGGGCCGAGCAAAGGGACTCGTCCGAGAAGACATTCCCAATGTACGCCTCGTTGAATTTATTTCCAGCGTACAAGCGCTCCTCCTCATGCGTGATGATTATGACGAAATTGAGCAACGGACCTTTTTGTCAGACTTACTGGTTCCGGCAATAATGAGATCAGGCGACAAGGCATTCCCAAGACAATTAGATATTCCCCCTATTAAGAAGGATACGGACCAGTCAGGCGAATTGAAACGTCTACAGAAGGAAAACGAGCGGTTACGCAAGGCCGTATCGGACCTGACTCTGGACAAACTTATTCTAGCTGAGGTCCCCTCTGAAAACGAATAATCCCTTCCCATTGCCGTAGATACGTCGATAGTGTTCGGGAGAAGATTGAAATATCAGATCTCAGCGCTTGAGAGGTGCTCTGGTTGAACCGAATAAGCTAATATTTCAGAGTGAACGTAGTGTTCTTCTGAAATAACGGGGCGCCTAATGTCAAACACTCCCGTTGCGGACTAGGTGGAGAAACAAGCACATGTATGAAGAAAATATGACTTGGAGCGTTGGGCGACTGTTTGACAAATGGGTCATCCGCCAGCCGGAAAAAGCGGCGGTGATTTTTGACGATGTCCCTGTCAGCTATGGCGAACTGGGCGCGGCGGTTAACCGGTTATGCCATGCATTTCAGGCCATGGGGCTGAAAAAAGGTGACCGCGTTGCGGGTATGGGCAAAAACGCACTTCCGCCAGTAACGCTGTATTTTGCGGCCGCCAAAATGGGGTTGGTTGCGGTGCCGTTAAACAATCGCCTGCTGGGCAATGAGTTAGCCTATCAGCTGAATAACTGCAATGTGGCAGCGCTTATTTTTGACGCCGATTTTACCGATGCGGTGGGTGATGCATTGCGCCAGACCAACATAGCGGTTAAAGGCCTCCTGGCCTATGGTGGTCAGAGTGCGCCTACTATCGGGCGCGATTATGATGCGGTGACGAGCGCTTTTCCTACGCATGCGCCGGCGTTTGATGAACCGGTCAATCTGATGGACCCGTTGGCAATCATTTATACTTCAGGTACGACCGGAGCGCCCAAGGGGGCGGTGAGCAATCATTTGCAGACCTATTTCAAATTCATGAATATTGTACTGGCAGCCGATTTGCGCCGTGATGATGTGATGCTGGCGCCAATGCCTTTGTTTCATTCGGCCGGTTTGTTTATCTGTCTGACGCCGATGCTTTTACGCGGCGGCACCATTGTCACCCGGCAGAGTTTTGACCCGAAGCTTTATGTTGAAGATTGCAAAACTCATAGGCCAACCGTCACCATGGCGATTACCACCATGTTCAGGATGA
>JBAJNM010000082.1 GCA_036881865.1 Parvularculales bacterium
GTCGGCATTAACTGGCGGCTGGCACCGCCTGAGATGGCCTTCATTCTCGACGATGCCGAGGTCAAAGTCGTGGTCGTCGACGCCGAATTTCTCGGACATCTCGATGCGATGGATCTACAGCTTAACCCGCTTATCGTAGCAATCGGTGGTGAAGAACCCCACATAAACTATAGCGACTGGATCGCGGGCCAACCCGACCTAGACCCAGGCGTCCAGCCCGATCTCGATGATACTGCGGTTCAGGTCTATACGTCTGGAACAACGGGACACCCCAAGGGCGCGGAGATCAGCCACCGAAATCTTGGCGCTTCCTTCTGGGCTTACAGCAGTATCAATGGCATGACATCACAGAGCGTTCCGCTGAATGTGCTACCCATGTTCCATATCGGCGGAAGCAGCATCGCATATATGGGGCTGTGGCTCGGCTGTAAAAACATAGTGCAACGCGAACTCGATCCCTCCGACATGCTCCACGCCATCCCGAAATATCAAGTGACTCACCTCATGATGGTCCCAGCTATTTTGCAAATGTTTCCTTCCCTCCCCGGCGTAGCCGATACAGACTTTTCCTCAGTTGAATTGGTCAATTACGGTGCATCCCCAATTTCAGAGGAAGTCCTCAATACGTCCATGAATTTGTTTGGATGCCCGCTCCTCCAAACATATGGGCTGACCGAAGCAACAGGCCCCGTCACGCATTTGCCCCCCGAAGATCATGACCCGGGTAGTTCGCGTGCAAACCTTATGCGATCAGCAGGAAAGCCGCTCCCGGGAACTGAAATTCGAATTGTCGATACCGTTGGCATTGATATGCCAGAAGGTGAAGTTGGTGAGATATGGACCCGGTCTCACCAAAATATGAAGGGGTACTGGAAGAACCCTGAGGCAACTGCCGTCGCGTTTCCCGAAGGCCGTAACGCAGACGGTCTGGGGTGGATGGCCACTGGCGATGCGGGGTCACTGGAAGAGGGATATCTATTCATTCGAGACAGGGTGAAGGATATGATCATTTCGGGAGGCGAAAATATCTATCCCGCCGAAATTGAGAATGCCCTGATGTCGCATCCGAGTGTTGCCGATGTCGCAGTGATCGGGATACCGAGTAATCGGTGGGGCGAGTCCCCGCTCGCTCTGATTGTTCTCAAGGACGGTGAAGAGCCGACAACTGAAGACATCATCGCCTTCTGCGCCGAGCGACTGGCTCGATACAAACTTCCTACAGCGGTTGAATACATCGCGGAAATTCCCCGAAACGCGTCAGGTAAAATCCAGAAAGTTGAACTGCGCAAGCCCTATTGGAAGGACCGGGAGCGCAGCATTAACTAGCCCATAACATTCGCTATTCGGGAATATCGAGAACTCGTTTTGCGATTAAGTTTTTCTGGATCTCATGAGTGCCACCCCAGATTGAATGTGATCGCGTGAACAACCATTCGCGAGTCCATTGAAGCTGGGTTGGGAGAAAGCCCGAACCTTCCCATCCAAGGCTATTGGTGCCCGCTGCTACCATGGCAAGGTCATGCTCCTCTTTCATCATGTCACCCCATCGATATTTTCCAACGGATGAGACGTCTCGCCTTTGCTGTCCTGCCTTCGCTTCATCAGCGGCCCGGCGCATGGTGAGGTCGAGAGCACGTGCGTCAATTTCATGAGCGGCAAGGCGTTCGCGCAGGGTCGGATCCGCAAGCACGCCATTCTCCATACCGACTTCACGCTGCATTAATGCTAAAATCGTCTCTTTGGCTTCACCGATAATCACATCGTGAATGTCCGTAGAGCGTTCATATTGCAGCAGACGCTTGGCCACACTCCATCCGCCATTCAGCTCTCCGACCATTTGGTTGGCCCGCGCCCTCGCGCCATCGAAAAACACCTGACAAAATTCTGCGGTGCCGTCGATCAGTTCTAGTGGTGAAACTTCAACTCCCGGCTGATCCATTTCGAGCATAATCAGGCTGATCCCCAAATGTTTGGGCGCATCGGGATCAGTGCGCACAAGACAGAATATCCAGTCAGCCTTATGGGCACCGGAAGTCCATATTTTTGATCCATTGATAACATATTCATCGCCGTCGCGTTCCGCGCGGGTCTGCAGACCGGCAAGGTCGGACCCCGCACCGGGTTCGCTGAAACCCTGACACCACTGCATAGAATTGTTTGCTATTTTGGGTAGATGCTCTTGCCGCTGTTCTTCGGTGCCAACATCTAGCAGGGTTGGTCCAAGCAAAGTGATGCCGGTTTGAGATGGCATCGGTGCATCAACGGCCCTAAATTCCGCTCTGAGCGCAGCGGTATACTTGCGATCAAGTCCGCCTCCACCATATTCAGTGGGCCAATCGGGCGTGATCCACCCTCTTTCAGCCAAGGCATCAAACCATTTCTTCAGGTCATTCTGCGGCAAATCTGGGCTATTGCCAAAGCGTAAATGCTTAGGCAGATTCTTCGCTAGGAAGTCTTGAACACCTTTTTTAAATGTTTCGAGTTCGTCCATCTCGATCTCCTTAATAACCCCGCAGCGAAGCAAAGCGCCGATGATGATGCGTCTCATCACCAAGGGCAAACTCGGCAGCCTTCAGTCGTTTCAAAAATAGACCAATATCCAATTCGTTCGTCATACCCATGCCACCATGCATCTGAACCCCCTCTGCGCCTATCAGTCTGGCAGTTTTGTTGGCCTGGGCTTTAGCGGCGCTAACACTCAATGCTGTATCACTGCGTCCCTCGTCAATCGCAGAAAGACCGTCCAGCAACAATGAACGGGCAAATTCTAGTTCTGCAAACATCTCCGCTGCACGGTGTCGTAAAGCCTGAAAAGTACCAATTTTGACACCAAATTGTTCGCGCTCTTTCAGATAGGTCAGGGTCCGTTCAAAGGTTTCATCAGCCATGCCGACCATTTCAGCCACTAGGCCCAAGGTCGCTTGCTCAATCACGCGCTCGAGCAATTCAGTATCTCCTAGAATGCTATCAGCGCTGACCTCAACCTTTGAGAAGGCAACACGTGCTACATTACGCCCATCAATCATACAGGTGCGTTGAACTGAGATGCCGTCATCTTCCGCATTAACAAGAAAAAGCACCAACCCATCCCTGTCATTGGTCTGCCCCGACATGCGAGCGAGTACGACCATCTGATCGGCCACATGTCCGTCTAGCACATACCCCTTTTCGCCAGTGATTAAAAAGCTGTCCCCTTCAGAAACCGCTTCTGTCTTGATTGCATAGGGGTCGAAACGCCCTTTCTCTTCAAAGGCGAAAGCGACGAGCCGGTCACCGGCTACGACCGCCGGCAACACATCCGTTTTCAGGGCCTCATTACCTGATAAGTGCACTGCGTTGGCCCCCATTAGCAGTGTAGATAGCAAAGGCTCTGGTGCAAGCACACGGCCGGCTTCAAAAAGAACAACGCCGAGTTCACTCAACCCCATATCGCTACCACCATGCGCAGTCGAAAAAGGGATACCGAGCCATCCAAGGTTTGCCATCTGTTTCCACACATCGCGGGAAAAACCGGCTGCGTCCCGTGTATCACGAAGCGAACGCATACGTGACACTGGGGAATTTTTCGTAAAAAACTTCTCGGCAGACTCTTTCAGTAGTTGTTGTTCTTCGCTTAATGTCAGGGACATTATTCCTCCTGCCTGCAACCAGATGATTTAGGGGACAGTATTATACAAATCAACAGGGTTGCATGAGTCATCAAAACCGGGGGTGAGGCAACGCCGCCTTCGGAATGACTGGGTGCATCTAACTTAAAGTCCGATGCTCTAAATTACTCATCTTGCATCTTTCTCCTAAACAGACTGTCCCCACGTTCTAGCGAAACCAAATAACAGGGATATTCCGGCTTGTTTGCGCTTATCTGATCCAATTACTTCATCTCGTCATCGCCTAACTCGATTTTCGTCGATCCTAAATCTAGAATGCTGTTTACATACCGTTTGTTTAGTATATATTTTATCGGGAATTACTTCAAATAATTTAACTGTTTGAATACGCTAAAATATTCTGAGAGGCGAAATATGAAAATTGATGAGCAAACGGCGGCTATAGTCACAGGAGGGGCCTCTGGACTTGGGCGTGCGGCCGCAGAGGCTTTAGCAGCCGCAGGTATTAAGGTTGCAATTTTCGATCTAAATGAAGACAGCGGAAAAGACGTAGCTGACAGTATTGGCGCAGTGTTCTGCAATACCAATATTCTTGATGAAGAAGACGTCATAGAAAGCTTTGATCAAGCGCGCAAAGCCAACGGGCAGGAGCGCATTCTGATCCACTGCGCGGCAGCGGCACGCCCTCCCAAGAAGACGGTTTACATGGACAAAAAAGCCGGGGAATATACAAGACAATCGACAGAGAACTTTGCGTTTGCGACAGATGGTGTTCTTGTTTCAAGCTATCGGCTCGCTTCGCTATCGGCACTTGGTATGGCTTCCCTCGACCCTCTGGAAGATGGCGAAAGGGGAGTCATCACCCTGACGTCTTCGGCGGCTGCGCAGGATGGCCAAATTGGACAAACAGGTTATGGCTCAGCCAAAGCGGGCATAAACGGTTTGGTACTCCCCATGGCCCGAGACTTGATGGACCTCGGCATACGTGTAAACGCTATTATGCCGGGAATATTTGCCACACCCCCCATGCTCTCTGTTCCTGAAGCGATTCTGGACTCTCTGGCAGCCTCAGTACCGTTTCCAAAGAGACTCGGCAAGCCGGAAGAATTTGGGTCGCTAGTGCTTGAACTCGCCAAAAATAGCTATTTTAATGGTCAAGCGCTTCGTATTGACGGTGCCATACGGATGCCCCCAAGATAATATACCCGTGTTTACACGGCACGCTTACACAGGCAAAGAATATAACATTGGAGATCATAATGAGCGAACATATTAAAGGTAAATCTATCATTGTTACCGGTGCAGCCAGTGGGTTTGGCATGCTTGTCAGTCAGAAGGCAGCAGAAATGGGTGCAAAGGTAACTTGCGCCGATATCGATTCAGATGGTCTTGGCAAAGTGGTATCGGAAATAACCGACAAGGGATTTACAGCGCAGGCTGTAGTAGCCGACGTCCGAGACGCTCAACAGATTGCCGATCTGGGAAAAGCAGCAATTGAAAAATATGATGCGATTGATGTCATGGTTAACAATGCCGGTACGATGCCCCTAGCCTTTTTCGCGGATCACAAAGATGCGCTCGAAAAATGGCACCAGTGCATCGACATTAACTTTAAAGGCGTTGTGAATGGTATTGCTGCAGTCCATGACCAAATGATTAAACAGGGTCGCGGTCAAGTGATCAACGTTTCATCAATTTATGGCAACGCGCCGGTTTCCGGTAGCGGGATTTATTCCGCGACAAAGGCAGCTGTCAATTTCCTATCTGAAACGCTGAGAGTTGAATCGAACGGCAAGATCAAAGTCACCACGATACGGCCGACCGGTGTAAACACGAACTTGGCAGGAACTATCGTCAACCCTGCTGCATCAGTTGGCATTATGGGTCACTTTGCAGCAGAAGAACTGCCGAAAATGGTAGAGCAAGGTGAGAAATATTTGGCCAATTTGAATGCCGATCAGGACAGCATCGAGTGCCGGATGCTGGATCCTGAACAGATTGCCAACAACATCATTTACGCTATCAACCAGCCTTGGGGCGTATCAATTAGCGACATCACTATTCGATGCTCAGGTGAAAAGATGGTCCTTTAGCCGCCCCGGTTCTGTGGACAACATGCTCTGCCGCCAGACTAATCGCCAGTAGCAAGATACTCGTCCTTCAATAGCCGCTTGTACAGTTTCCCGGTCGGTAAACGGGGGAGTGTGTCTCGAAAATCAATGACTTTCGGTACTTTGTAATTCGCAATGGAATCGCGCATATAAGCTGCAAGTTCGGCAGCGAGTTCATCCCCGACCTCAACTCCCTCGATCGGCTCAACGACCGCCTGCACGAATTCTCCCATTTCCTCATCGGGTAGACCGAATACAGCGGCATCAGCGACCTTGTCGTGCATCAAAAGGCAGTCTTCGATTTCTTGCGGGTAAATGTTGACCCCGCCAGAGATAATCATAAAAGCTTTACGGTCAGTCAGATATAAGAAACCATCATTGTCGACATAGCCGATGTCACCTAGAGCAGACCAGTTCGGATATTTAGGGTGCTGCGCGTTCCGGGTCTTCTCCGGTGCACCGTGATATTCGAACGGCATAGTTTCATTTTCGAAATAAACGGTCCCAGCCTCCCCAGTCAGTAGCTCGTTGCCTTCTTCGTCGCAGATATGCAGCACACCCATCATTGGCCGACCCACCGATCCGGGATGTTCGAGCCAATCCTGTGGTCCAATATAAGTCATGCCATTACCTTCTGTTCCAGCGTAGTATTCGTGGATAATCGGACCCCACCAGTCGAGCATTTGTTTTTTCACCGGCTCAGGACAGGGCGCAGCGGCGTGGATGCAGAAATTTAGAGAGCTAAGGTCGGATTGCAGACGATCTTTATCCGGCAGCTTCAACATCCGCACAAACATCGTCGGCACGACCTGAGTAGCGGTTACCTTATACTGCTCAATATATTGAAGGAACAGCCTCTCATCAAACTTCTCCATAATCACGGCCGTACCACCAACCTCATGAATTCCTGCCGTCCATGCTAATGGGGCTGCGTGATATAGTGGTGCTGGGCAAAGATAGACAGTGTCTTCGTTAAATCCACCGATCATCCGTCCAAAGGTGGAGGCGACCATGGGTGACTCCTGGATCGTGACGCCGGGAAGCGGCCGCTTAATGCCCTTCGGTTGTCCTGTCGTGCCCGACGAATACAGCATGAAAGAGCCAAGCGGCTCACGATCAAGCGGTTCGGCTGGAAAAGCAGCGACTGTATCGTCCAGATTCCGGAATGCGTCATCAGCACCGCCAATGAGCAGATTAACAGCACACTCGGGTGCGTATGCCAATGCCTCGGCAGCTACTTCCTGATATTGTACAGTGGTGATAAGCATTTTCGAGCCACTATCGCTGAGGATATACCCACCCTCCTCGGCTGAAAGAAACCGGTTTACCGCTGTCAAATACAAACCGCTGCGCATGGCAGCCCAATAGCAGACAAAGACGTCAAGCACATTCTCGGCCCAGATTGAAAAGTGATCTCCTTCGCGCAGTCCTTCGGAGTAAATCAGCTGAGATAACTGGTTAGATCGATCATTAAGTTCTCGATACGTCATCGTCTCGCCCGAGCCCGCCATGACCAGCGCAGGCTTATCAGGTGTGGTTTCTGCGAATGTTCCCGGGTACATGTGTCTACCTCCATTGATATGTTAACGTTTTGATAAAATGGCGTGCCAGATTCTAATTCTTATTGAAAACCGACATTGACATTAGATGCCCCGCTTTTTCAAAAGAACGGTACGGTCTCCTTGAAACACCAGCTTATCATGGCTATTGACGCCATAATGCCGGAAGGTGACGATTCCGCCTTCATCATGGTCTTGCGTATCCAACACTTCCGAATACGCATACAGTGTGTCGCCATGTTTGACCGGAGAGAGTAATTTTATATTGTCCATACCCAGTTCGCGCACTGCATTACTTGCTGTATCTTGCGCAGCCAGACCTATAATCATGGAAATTGTCACCCCGCCATAGACAATTGATTCACCGATCACCGTACCGGCCATCATATGATCATTGAAATGACCGGAGGCTGAGTTCAGCACCATATTGCAAATAGTCACGGCATCGCTTTCTTTCACGGTTTTACCGCGCCAATGCTTGTACATGTCTCCGACGGAGAAATCTTCGAAGTAACGCGCGCCCCGCACCTGGCTTGCTTTAGACATCCGTTCTCTCCTTATATTTTCGCTCGTTTGATTCTTTTGGCGACAATATTGCTGCGCTTATAATCAATCACCAGCTCGTCATGTTGATTAAAGCCCTGCGTGAGCCATGTGACGATACCTACATCGGGATTGGAATTGCTCTCGCGCTTATCTATCACGGTAGAACTGGCGACAATCGTATCTCCCTCATACACGGTCTGGTGATGGGTCAGTTCGTTAATCCCGAGAAACGGACCACCGCGCTCGGATAAATCTTCCACCGACATGCCCAGCACCGTGTTAAAGACTAGGAGCGGATTGACAACGATTTTATCGTGTCCATTGGCCTTGGCATATTCAGCATTGAAATAGTTTGGATTGAAATGTAGCGTCAGATAAGTGAACTGCGCATTGTCGCCGCTATTTAGCGTACGACCCCAATGATGGTCAAAAACCTGCCCTATTTCGAAATCTTCATATTTGTTGCCAATCTTGAGCAACTTGGCTTTATCGGCACCGGGAAAAGGGAGTTTATCGTCTGACATTATAATAACCTCGGTTAAACGCCGTGTTCGGCGCGGATCATGTCGGCAGCTTTTTCACCGATCATTATAGTTGGTGCATTGGTATTGCCGGACGATATGACCGGCATAATGGAGGCATCGACTACCCGCAGACCGGCAAGGCCAATTAATTTCAGCTCGGGGTCGACAACGGCCATTTCATCTGTACCCATTTTGCACGTACCGACCGGATGATAGACCGTAGTAAAGGATCTGCGCAAATAGGCCTCAAGTGCTGCGTCATCACGCACTTCCGGACCCGGTTCAACTTCCTTGGTCACTAACTTGTTGGCTACCGGTTGATTGACGATTTGGCGCACCCGTTCAATACCGCGGCAAATGGCGGTCACATCGCGCGGATCAGACAGATAATTGGCGTTTATCTGTGGTCGCTTCATCGGGTCATTATTTTTAATCAGCACCGTGCCGCGTGAATAGGGGCGTGCCTGAATGGCCGAGACTGTCATGGAAGGAAAATCATCAAGCGCCAGATTTCCATCTTCTCTGATGCTGGCCGAATAAGGCCGCATTGCCAACTGAATGTCATTACGGTCGAGTGCCTCATCACTTTTGAAGAAACCGCAAAAATGTGCCGAGGTGGTAGTCAGTGCACCGCGTCCGAAAAGTAACCATTTGACCAGTTCAATGGCCATGCTTGGTAGCGAAGACAGTTTTTTATTATAGCTGTGGCTCGGATTATTCAGCTGATATTTAACGTGGCCGAAAATATGATCCTGCAAATTATGCCCGACCCCCGGTAAGTGATGCTGCGACTTTACACCGACAGATTTAAGATGTGCCTCATCGCCAATACCCGAATGCTGCAAAATAGCCGGACTGCCAACCGCACCGGCTGACAGCAGCACTTCTTTGGATGACTGATAAAGAGTGCTCACGCCGTGTGTATCAATGACCCTAACGCCTGTCACTATACCATTTTCAATCTCCAGCCGCTGCACACGCTGACCGGTTTTGACCGTTAGGTTTGGGCGTTTACGGGCTGGATGCAGAAAGGCAGTGGCGGTTGATTGACGCCGTCCTTTGTGAATTGTGCCGAGCAAATAACCAACCCCGGTTTGATCACCATCATTGACGTCTTCATTGAACGGCAGGCCTGCATCTTGCGCGGCCTGCATGACTGCGCAAGAGGCGGGGCTTAGATTTTTAATCCAACTCAAGCGTAATTTGCCGTCACGGCCATGGGCTCCCTCAGTACCACCGCTTGGTAAATTTTCCGACTTTTTAAAATAGGGCAGCACTTCGTCCCAGTTCCAGCCGTTACAACCCAATGCGGCCCAGTCATCATAATCTTCGCGCTGACCGCGAATATAAATCATGCCGTTAATGGATGAACTGCCTCCTAGAACCTTACCTTGCGATAAAATAATGGAGCGCCCACCGCTTGCATTAGTGGCGGTTGTTATATCAAGCCAGGCGACAGATTTATCGCCAATCAGCCGCGAAATACCGAGTGGAATTTTATGCCACGAGTTTTTATCTTCCCCGCCTGCCTCCAGCACTAAAACATTGTGCGCACCGCTTTCGCTTAACCGGTCGGCAAGAACACAACCGGCCGAACCGGCACCTATAATGATGAAATCAAACGCTACTTGCATGAGCTCCCTCACTTCAAAAACTAAAACAACGCAAGCAGTGGTGCAATTTCTACCCATCGCGGTTTTTCTTTCATCACAAATGTGATACCTAAAACCACCTCTTGTCGTGGGTCGCCACACTTGCTTTTATATTATTTCAATTTTCGGAGGGGAGCATCATGACCATTCGTCCGCAATACGGCCATTTTATTAATGCAAAATTTGTCAATCCGGTAAACGGTCAATATCTTGATTCCATCAACCCAGATGACCAGTCCGTGGTCACGCAAATAGCGTCCGGATCAGCTGAAGATGTTAATGCTGCGGTTACTGCCGCTAAAGCAGCCAGTGCTGCTTGGGCTGACATGCGCCCACTAGAGCGTGGCAAAATCGTCTCACGTATTGGCCGTATGCTGGAAGAGAGGATTAAGGAATTTTCTGCAGCTGAGTCAGCCGAAATGGGCATGCCCGATGTCGGCGCTTTCGGCGCCATGACAACAGCGGCCAATTATTTCCAATATTACGGCGGATTGGCCGCTTCTTTGCAGGGCGAACATATTCCGGTCGGGCCGGGGCAGCACAGCTATACGGTGCATGAACCTTATGGCGTGGTTGGAGTTATCACACCTTGGAATGCACCGCTCAATCAGGCCTGTCGCGGCATGGCACCAGCACTGGCGGTCGGCAACACGGTGGTCCATAAACCCAGCGAATATACTTCTGCCACAGCTCTGATGTTTGCCGAAATGGCCATTGAAGCAGGTCTCCCGGAAGGAGTATTAAATGTGGTAACCGGGGCTGGGCCAGAAGCTGGCGAGGCATTGGTGCGCCATGACGATGTCGGTAAAATTGCCTTTACCGGCTCGTTGCGTGCGGGCCGTGAGATCGGCAAAATTGCGGCTGAAAAAATCATGCCAGTGACACTCGAAATGGGTGGCAAAAGCCCTGACATTGTTTTTGAAGATGCTGATCTTGAAGCAGCCTTGCCAGGCGCACTCTTTGCATTTGTCGCTAATAGCGGTCAGGTTTGCCTAGCTGGTACGCGTATTTTGGTTCAACGTTCCATTGCCGATAAATTTGCCGATATGATGGGTGTAGCTGCTTCCAAAGTTCCGGTCGGGCGCGACAAACAGTTTCCTAATCTCGGGCCGATTGCCAATGAAATGCAATTCAATAAAGTGCTGGATTATTTTCAGGTAGCCGGGAAAGAAGGGGCTAAGCTGGTCACCGGTGGTAAACGCGCCGAA
>JBAJNM010000083.1 GCA_036881865.1 Parvularculales bacterium
CCACCACCTTGCTCGGTGGTATCGATCTCCTGTTCAGTGTCGCCACTCTCTCCGTTATCGCCATTGTCCTGATTGCCGGGCTTTTCTTCTGCCGTTGGCACATTGTCACCTGGCGTTACACCCTGTTCGACCGGTGTTTTTTCTTCCGGTGTTGTGCCCTGCTGATTGCCATCACCGCTTTCCTCCATTGGCGTACCCTTATCGCCGGTGTCCATGGTGTCACCGCTATCGGCCGGCGTGTTGTCATTATCATTTGCAGGTGTATTGGTCTCTCCATCATTTTGCGTTACCGCAGGCGGGGTTTCTTCCTCAACCTGTGGCGGGGGAGTACTATCACCGGGCATGAAGAAGGGTTCCGTGGAACCGCCACCACCGCCTCCACAGGCCGCGAGAGAGGCACAAGCGAAAGCAAGTATCAGAATCCTCAGGGTGTTTGATATGTACATGGATAGTCTCCTATGTGTTAGAGGCCAGATGTGAAACAGCCCCTCTCCCAACACATTGCCGACAGGGGTGGCCGTCATTTTGAGAGAGAGGGGCCGAGTTAACGTGGACAACAATGTCCTGTTCGTGTTCTGGGGTACTCCCGAACCTGTCCGCAGGATGCGATTTACAACAGCACCCGAAGCCGTCCGGCTCCGGGACAAGAAGGTCCGAAGGTGGACGTTGTGCCGCCGGACAGGCGGAAATATTGATTGAAGGTAATACCGGAGGTGTCTGAGCTTTTGAGCTAACGGTGGCCGGGGGCCGGATGCGTTTGCGCGGTTCACACTACCGCGATTCCGCAAAACTTCTGTCGGTGAGTTTTGATAATGTAGCCCTGTCATGACATCCTCTCATGTCTATGACAGACCACCCCTGTGACACTTGGCGATATAACGCCAACACTTATAAGAGTCATCTTCCCTTTATCAGAAGGATTATTTTATGGCGCGAAACCACAGAAAAACGTCAGCGGGAGAAAAACGGAAAACGACTCGTTTTTGACAGAATCAAAAAGAATCACAGAGAATCGAGTCGCTTTTTTTATCCGTAAAGAGACGTGAGATCACTTTTGGTGTTGGCTACCGTGCGTCAGTCAGTGACGACATCAGCCGGAAATACGTACCGGTGTCATCCGGGTCATCATTCAACTGCCAATACAGAACTCTTCGGTCCGGCGGACTTTAATTTCAAGTTTTGAACGGGCTCAGTTTTCGGAGCGGTGCGTGGGGTGACTCACAGTTCATAATCAGGATAAGATAAAGGGAATAACGCTACGCAATGCCGACACCAACACTAGGAAAGGAAAATCATCTCATGCCCTCTGACCGCGTTGACGTTAATGCCCTTGACAATGACGGGCGCACACCGCTGCACTTTGCAACGCTCCATAACACGAGTGAAGCCTCACCGGAGATTGCCGAACTCCTGTTACAATACGGCGCTGACGCCTCAATAAAAGATAATTTCGGCAAGACCGCCTTTGAGTATGCTATGGAGAACCCTGCCTATGAGAATCATCCGGTGCTTGCGCGTCTTCAGACCGAAAGCGGTATTACCCTAAACTGATCACAGAGACGTTTTAATTTATACGTATTACTATAGAGTTATATATAGAGAGACGTATCCCATGGCGAAAAAAACACCCGCTTCCCCCGTAACCGGTGCCTCAGGCGGCTGGCCCGCAACCCGTATGCGCCGCAACCGGCGGACCGACTGGTCACGCAGGCTGGTGGCCGAAAACCATCTCACGACCGATGATCTCATCTGGCCTCTTTTCGTGCAGGACGGCGACAACAAATCCACGCCGGTGGACTCGATGCCGGGGGTTAACCGGCTGAGCGTTGACCTTGTGGTTGAGGCCGCCCGCGATGCCCAACAGGCGGGCATTCCGGTGTTGGCCCTGTTTCCCAACACGCCGCCGGAGTTGCGCGATGAAGAAGGCTCGGAAGCGCTTAATCCGGATAATCTTATATGCCGCACCCTCCGGGCGGTGCGCGAGGCGGTTCCCGATATCGGATTATTGTGCGACGTCGCCCTTGACCCCTACACCAGCCATGGCCATGACGGACTATTGGAGGACGGGTACATCCTCAATGATGAAACCGTCGAGATTCTCGTACAACAGGCATTGGTTCAGGTGGACGCCGGATGCGATATCATCGCGCCCTCGGACATGATGGATGGCCGTGTGGGACGTATTCGCGCAGCCCTTGAAGAAGTCGGTTATCATGAGACGCAGATTATGGCCTACGCGGCGAAATATGCCTCCGGCTTTTACGGACCGTTTCGTGATGCGGTGGGATCGGGAGACTTACTTAAAGGTGACAAGCGCACCTATCAGATGGACCCTGCCAACGGCGACGAGGCGCTGCGCGAGATTGCACTGGACCTTGCCGAAGGGGCCGACATGGTGATGGTCAAACCGGGCATGCCGTACCTGGATATCGTGCAGCGGGTGAAATCCACTTTCGGAGTGCCGACATTTGCCTATCAGGTATCCGGAGAGTACGCCATGCTCTCAGCCGCCGCGCAACAAAACCATCTGGACAGAAAAACCGTGGTGCTGGAAAGCCTGCTTTCCTTCAAGCGGGCGGGCGCAGACGGCATCTTGACGTACTTCGCACGTGAGGTGGCGGATTATCTGGCCGGTAAACAATAACAGGACACTATGGTTTCTTTGATGGTGTACCAATACCGGGGAATGGAATTTTGACTCCAGCAGAGCAGGAAGAGCGCCGTGAGAAACCTCCGAAGAGAGATGGTGACCCACGTCAATATTATGACCGTGATTACGCGCGCATTATTCACTCCGCCTCTTTTCGACGCCTGCAAGGCAAAACACAAATATATAATATAGGTGAAAGCGATTTTTACCGGACACGGCTGACGCACTCTATTGAGGTGAGCCAGATCGGGCAAGGGATCGTTCAATATCTCGATAAATATATTGAGGGGAAAGCGCATAACGACTGCCCTCAAGATATGCCGAAGCAAATTCTGCCCCCCGAAAAACTCGTAGCGGCAATCGGTTTAACGCACGACCTCGGGCATCCCCCGTTTGGCCATGGCGGGGGAGAGATTGCCCTGAATTATTGCATGAGAAACGATGGTGGTTTTGAAGGGAACGGTCAGACACTCCGTATTCTGACAAAATTAGAGTCATTTACAAAGAACGCAGGGGCAAATCTGGCCAGACGAACATTACTGGGATGCCTTAAATATCCTGTAAGTTATGAAAGAGCCAATAGACATAAACCGGAACTTTGCTCACCCTCGGCGGAATCTTTCCCTTTTCTTATTGACCGTAACCAACAACCCCCAAAATGCTATTTTGATAGTGAGGGCGATAGTGTCCAATGGATATTGGAACCGCTTACCGAAAAAGATAAAAAAGAGTTTCAGGCTTTAGGCGATAACCAAAAAGCCAAATATTGTTCTTTTGATTGCAGCATTATGAATTTGGCCGATGACATCAGTTATGGTGTTCATGATCTGGAGGACGCCATAAAGCTTGAGCTGATTAGAAAAGAGGATTTAGAAGAGGGTTTTGAAAAAAGGCGGGGAGAAGGGTTAATAAAGGATTCAAAAGAAAAAGAGTGTTTTGAGAAAAAGGTAAATGACTTGTTCGGAGAAAACAGAAAAGACTGTATCGGAAGGGTCGTCAATAATCTTCTAAGAGGTATTTATATAAAAGAAACCGGTTTTCCTTTTGAAGAACCCCTGCTCAAATATGAAGCTTCGTTAAGGGAGGCAGATAGCAGATTTCTGGACTGTCTTAAAAAGATTGTAAGAGAAAAAGTCATTCATAGTCCTAATGTACAGCACTTTGAATTCAAAGGGCAGCGCATGATCATTGAAGTGTTCGAGATACTCAATTCTGATCCCGGAAAATTTTTGCCTGTAGATTTCCGGAAGAGGCTGGGATGCGGTGAACCTCAGAAAAGAGTAATCTGCGACTATATTGCAGGAATGACAGATGGCTATCTTCTGAAAACATACGAGCGTCTCTCAAGCCCGCGAATGGGGTCTGTTTTTGAAAGGATTTGAGAAAGGTATGAGTGCTTTGATCTGCTTCACCCGTAGTGAAGTTGACAGCTCGCCAAGAGTTTTCCCCAATCCTGAGAAGATTTGAACACACAGATAAACACGCCTTTTTTGGGGGTTTTTTAACCTATATAAAAAACCTTACCCCCAGTTTTATCCACAGATAAATTAGTTAGAGAATTTTAACTTAACCTTCAGCTTTTCGTTTAACTCGAACCTAATAGAGGTTTGTAGAAAAGAGTGCAATCTACAACCGTGACATCAACGCATTGACAGCAACGTTTAGGGTATCTAGTTTTATTTATATTATTGTTAATGAGGTCATTTTGTTCTCAATTTTCTTTGATAGTATGCAAGAAGGTGATTGGTTTCAAAACCTCCATCCAGCACTAGAGTCGGCAGTTTTAGAGCCGTTTCCTGTGTACAACACATTAAAAACCAAAGGTGAGCTTTTTCAAGAGGTACTCTCTTTTGATCGTCCTGACATCGTCCTTTGCGAAGATGACATTCCAATACTTGTGGTTGAGCGCACTAGTGAGGTCCCGTCTGGCCATAACGTTGGGCAAAGATTTGCCAGATTGGTTGCCGCAGTAAAAAGTGGAATCCCTACGGTGTATTTTGGGCCGTATGCCGCTTACAAGCATGGTGGACTGACTCAAGGTCCTCGATATATGAATCTAAGACTATTTTATGCCTTAAAAAATATGTCGAAAATATATAACACACCAGTCTCAATCATAAATTGGATCGTCGATCAAGATTACGAGATAATTAGAAGCGATAAGAAGGATATAAGAATCAAAGAGTATTTGTATTTATTTTTTGATCTATACATGTCAGTTAATTTTAATGAGTTGAAGAGAAAAATACTTATTTCTGATTTTGAGGAAGAGCAAGCATCAGAACGTAAGAAATTTGTGTCGAATGAAATTCGAAACCCAGAACAGTATGATATACCACCTGATTCCGTTGAAATAATAAAACCTCATGTATTGAATGCTGACCTTGCCAGCATGTTAGGTAATAATTTTCACGAAAGAGAGACAGTTATTTATAATATAGGTATGAAATATATTAGATCGGATCCTTATACAGGGACGGCGTTGATGTATGTATATCTGTATTGTGGAAGCTTGGAAAAAAAACTAAGGAACATGGTTTTGAATTTTCCTAACATTTCCATTGAAATGTGGAGAGAAGCTTCATTGGGTTTAAGTCGGAAAGATGTTAGATTATACAAAATAGTTGCGGATGCCATAATTTTTGAAGATGGTGTACTTTCAAAAGAACTTCTTTAGTTAGTATTTAAAAAAAATAACCCTGTCTCCTCTCCCATTTTGTTCGCCCTCCTATTTACTCCCTTGCGAGATAATTTAAAATCCAGTTTTAAACCAGCTTCAGTGGCGTAATGAATCGACATTTCTGTCAGATCAATAATTTCACCTTTTACTGTTGGATTTCCAACTAAAATAAACATATGACGCTGTTGTTTTAGAACTCTGCCCGCTTCTCTAAACATCATTTGATAATCTCTACTAAACCTCTCTATGACATTTTTTCTCTGTCTCTGACCTCCAGTAAGAGAAGCATCTAGTTCTTTTGAGTTATGGTTCAGCCAAGTCAAACTTAGAATGCCATATTCTGCGTAAGGAATGCTCCCAATATATGGTGGGTGGGTGATAACTGCATCTACCGAATCCTCCTCCAGATTCAAGGTTAGATTACTACCCTCAATTACACGAGGGATATATTTATTTTGAATTGTACCTTGTATTGTTGATATCGATTGAACGATTTGATCAAGCCTCTTCAAGAAACAGGGAATAACAGGTGATACTTTTTTTTTATTTTTATCCAACATAACATTAGGATACGAACTGTGAGCGTTACTTGATCTTCGAAGCACGTCACTCAATGCAACTATGGCGATAGATCGAAGTTCGGAATCACTAATACGCCTGACATTTTGATCAATCCATATCAGTTCTTTGAGGCGGTCAATTTGGAACCATTTTGTATGCCAATCACTTGTTAATCTTTCGTCATGTTCTACTTCCGAAATTTCTAATTCATCCATTTCTCCTTCAAATAATTGAGGTTCTTCATAAATTTTATAGCGTTTAATTTTCAAGTTAAATTGAACATGCCAGTTAAAGAGTTTTTCTTTGTCAATTGGAGTGGTCTTAACCATAGAAATGATTGTGGCAAGTGGATTTAAATCCACTCCAATTGAATGCCTCTTGAGACATGCTGCCTCAAGCAATGTGGTGCCTGAACCAGCATACACATCAAGTACAAGGTCATCTTCTTTTGAGAGTATCTCAATAGCATTTCTAGCAATTTGAGGGATAAATTTTCCTGAATACCTATGTATATCGTGAGTTAGATATGAAGTATCAGATTCTAGACATTCCCAATCTAATTTTTCTGCCAGTGTTTTTATACTCACCATTATTCAGGCGTTCCAAATAATATCAATCGAATCCAAACTATCCACCTTCAAATAAACAAATCCGCTTTCCAGTTGAAAATCCCCTTTAGAAAACCCCATTGTTGGAATCAATTGAGAGGTAAACACGTCTATATTCTGCTCGGGCATATATCGTTTGAGGAAGTCCTTAAGACATTTCCTTAAATCTTGAATCCTTGATGAAAAAAGTATTTTAAGTTTTTCTTCGTCTTGTTTATTGTATCTAGTTTTTATTTCAATGATTAGGAATATCCCTTCCTTATACGCAATCAGATCTGGGATAAGTTTATTAAAACTATGCCTTCTGTGATCTAGATTGTGATCTTTAGAAAAAAGTGAATCCATAACCTTCAGAGAATGTAATTCGTCATCGGATCCGTTTGGGTATTCACCCGCTATTAATATCCACCCATTCTTCTTCAAGTGTTTTCTGATGCTTACGTGAACTGCATCTTCTCGCTGGAGTAGTTTGCTCATACTTTTTTAAAAATCATGACAAATTCGTCCTTTATAACCCGTTCTTGCCATGGCACCTGTGAATTTGAATTGTTTGTTTTAAGTTTATGTTTAATTGATTCCTCAAGAATGATTCCAAAATGAGAGAATATCTCTAAGATTATTTTATCTGTTGGAATTACGTGATTACCTAGACGCTTATTTCCCACAACGAATGCAATGTGACCTCCAACTTTTAACCACTTTTCAAACAATAGTGCTGTCAGAACCATATCATCAAAAAACTGTTTCATCATTCTAACCCTTAGAATCAGTTTCTTAGGCATGTTCTCAAAATCATAAGCCTCAAAAAATTCTTTATAAGTTTTACTGTATGCAATCGCTTTATCCTCACCTTCTTTATTTTTGTCCAAATATTCAGACCCAATGATATCTTTGTTATTTTCGTAAGGATTCGCGTTAAGTATCGTAGAGAGTGACCTATAACTTAGCAGATGAGTTCTAAGATAACTTATTGATTCAACCCCATATGGTGGCGATGTAATTATCGCATCAATGCTATTGCTTGCAATTTCTGCATGCTGAATTCCGCTTTCAAAAACGGTGACACTTGCCTTGTCATTGATGAAATTTTGGTGGGTTAATAGAGTTTGTTTGATATCTTCAATAGATTTAAGGCATCTCTTTGTAAATAATTTTTTGACATTAACATTTTCTCTGAGCTTCTCGCTATATTCCGCGCGGACGACGTTCACTTCCACGTTACCAATACTTCTCATCAACGAAGATAACTGGCATGCAAAAAAATCCTGCTCATAGCCATCTAATTGCCTTATAAATTGCACAGTGATTAAAGAACCGAGAAGCGCTTCTAAAGTAAACCATTTTTCATAATTAGAAAAAGCAGGGATTACATTATTAAACATCCGTATTAAATCGGCATGAGTTAAATCATTCTTATTAAATACAGATTCTTTAATGCGTTTATCAAAAAAATTTTGATATTTTGTTAGAGTTTTACGTAACCCTGAAACATCAGAGGGGAACTTTGATTTAGCGCGAGAAATAAGACTCGATAGCGGGCAGATATCAATTCCGATACTGTTTAAGCCGAGCATTCGAGATTCTACAATAGTTGTGCCACTCCCAACAAATGGATCTAGTACAGTGTCTCCTATTTCTAGACTAAAATGGTTAATGAGCGCTCTAACTAAATGAGGAGGAAATCTTCCAACATAACGATGCCATCCATGAGTTCCATAATTTGAGTTCCATGTCTTGGCATTATTCTTTGGTCTTTCAAGTTCAAATTGTGATGTTTTTATACTTCCCACTTCTTCGATAATTGATAAGCGTTTTAAAGAAATAGAATCTACCTTCGGTTTATTTCCTTGCAGATCGACGAGCTTTTGAAAGAATTCAAGTTGGTTTTCTGGGCCGTTAAATACATATGGTGCAGGTTTGATATCAAAATCAGTGCTTCCAAATCGAATTGATTTGACAACACCATCCATGAGTTGACTGATGGGTATTTGATCTATTCTAGATAAACTATCTCTATTTGTTTCTTGCTCACTCACCTTCCCAAAACCCAAAATCTCTAAATTCTGAGCAACTTCATAAGGAGGCTTTGCTGTACCCGTTTCCCATCTGGAAACACTTGCACTGGTGACATTAAGAAGCCGTGCGAGACCTCTTTGTGTTAGATTCTTTTGTTCTCTATACTTCTTAACTCGATCTGCAAAACTGAATGTTTTTTGGGGAGACGGATTTGTGTTGCTTTCCATAGACATATTCTTGTTTCAGTTAGTTTTTTTGATGTTTCAACCAAAGACACGAGGCAATCGCATCAAATATCAGCGTCAGATTGTTTTTCGTAGTTTTCAGAATAAAAGTTATAAGATTGATAGGTAGACATTATAAAATCTCCTGATTTGCTAGGATAAATAATTAGTAACTCTGATTTTACCTCAAAAGAGAGAACAAATCAAGAACATTATTAATGCTCTTCCCAATAAATATATCTAATATATAAACCCCACAAAAAACCTACCTCACGGACCCACGGGCGGCAAGGCGGCCGGGTTTGCAATGAGGTGAAGCTCCTATACGGCACTCGCCATGATAAAACCTCAAGGTTGATCCCTCCTCGGTCATGTCGTAGCAGTTTTCGGAGTCGTATTCGATAATTCTTGACCGGTGACACCATTTGTTGCCCTCAATCCACCATCTTCCCTTACCGCTACGGCTGCGCGTTGAGGATTCCAGTCTGTGAAACGTCTTATGATGGAAATGCGTTAACTCAATATCGGTTGTGCCGTCGGCATTAATCTCAATGGTCGCGTTAAACGACCGGTTATTCCCCTCAAATTCAAGACGGCCTATTTCCAGATGGAGGGTGTTACCGCTCAGAATTGCAAGCACGGCATCGCCCATCAGAGACGTGCCCTCCTTATTGACAAGCGCTTCGGGCCCGGTTCCCTGTGCGCCGCCGCCCTCCGCCTGTACCGCAAGGCCGCCGCCGCCCACCGGCGTTGCGGTTTGCTCAACGGGTTGTGTTTCCTCCTGTGGTGTCACCTCTTCCGGCTCGGCGCTCAGGGGAATGGCCTCGGGTTCTTCAACAATGGGTTCCGGCGGTTCCGGAACGGGCTCGGACACTTCTTCGGGTTCAGGCTCCGGTTCGGATTCAGGTTCGGGCAGCGGTTCCGGCACAAGTTCCCCCTCGGCCGCCGCCTCCTGATCATCCTGTTCCGGACCGGCGGCCAGCTGAAATATGAGCGCCTCTCCACCGCCCGGGCCCTGTACGCCAAATATGCCCCCGCCTAAAACGCCGTATAACCACAACAGAGCGGCATGAAGCACAAAGGAAAAGACAACACAGGTCACAAAGCGCCAGCGGGATGCCTGTTTTGCCGATGCGGGAGAGGCCATTTGCGCGGCTCCTAAACTCCGGTGCTTATGCGGCCCCACTCACGGGCACCATGACAGGCAATTTTCATGAGGGAGACTCCGTGGTCAGGACGATTTCTTCAATATCAACCTCGCGCAATGCCTCAAGCAGACTCAGAAGTGCATGTGCGGGAGCCTGTTTATCGGGCTTGACGGTTATGAGGTCGGTGCCCTTCTCTTCTATAACGCGCGGCAGCGTAAGAGCGACGAGTTCAGGCGGCATGATCTGCCCCTCAAGCCACACGAAACCGTCTTCTTCAAGATAGATGTTAATGCTGTCCGAGACGGCGCCGTCATCGTGGGCACTTTCGGGCAAGGTTACATCAACCGGCTCCGTGGGGCGGATCGTGCCGGCCAGTAAAAAGAAAATCAAAAGCAAAAAGACGATATTAATGAGCGGCGTAACGGCCTCATAAGGACGGCGCGGGGGATTTTCCGCGAGACGGAGAACCGGCTTCTTCATGGAGAGATTTCCCCGCCTGTTGCAGAGTTTACCGGTGCGGTAACAATGGACGAGATGCCGGACTCTTTAACAGCCTCAAGAACACTCACCAGTGACTGGGTGGGGACAGTTTCTTCCACTAAAACCGTAACGCTGAGGGCCGGATTATTCCGGAAACGCGTTTTTAACATCTCAGCGAGACGCTCTATCCGGCTTTCTTCTCCGTCAACATTTAAACGGTCGCCGGCAATGAGACGAACCTCGACAACGTTGTCATCCTGCTCTACCGCTTCAGCATCGGACTCCGGCGTCAACATGGTCATGGCGTTGTTATCAAGGAACGTGCTCGCCAGCATGAAAAAAATCAGCAGCAAAAAGACGACATCGACAAGGGGCGTCAGGCTGACGCTACGCCGCCGCCCGGGAGATTTGTCAAAAGCCGAAAGCCTTGCCGCCGTCATGTTTATCACCCTTTTCCGGTAAGGTTACCGGCTTTGCTTATTCCGGCCGAACAGGGTCATCAATTGCGCCGTGGCATCGCGCATGGCCATACGGTAACGGTCCACCCGTCCCTCAAACAGATTAAGAGCCGCAATGGCCGGAATGGCAACGGCCAGACCTACCGCCGTTGTTAACAGTGCCTCCCAGATACCTCCCGACAACAAGGCCGGGTCAACCCGGCTGCCCGCGGCCTCCAATTGTTGAAACGCACGTATCATGCCGATTACCGTACCGAGCAGACCCAACAAAGGTGCTACATTGCCGATTACCTC
>JBAJNM010000084.1 GCA_036881865.1 Parvularculales bacterium
CCTCCCCCCCCCCCCCCCCCCCCCCCCGGTCAATTTCATCAGCTGGTTCAAATCTTGGTTGACAGAAAATTTAATAGCTATGTTAACTTTCTACCCATGGGAAGTTATCAATCAATTCACCATGGCGTGGGGATTGTTCGTCTGAATCATCTAATTCAGCATACTGCCGACGTTCGATTTCGCCAACTTCTACCTTTGTGTAGGCGCGACCGGATAATATTTGAATATTTGGTTTTACCTTCCCATTCCAAAGATATAAACCTGCGGAAAAGCCTTTTTCCGTCAGGCTTCGCTGAGCCTGACCCATGCATCCTTGCGAGATTGTGAGTGCCCATGACCGCTTCCGCAACATACAGGGACTATGCCGACCCCGGGCGCATCGCCCGCGCCATCGAGCAGCTGGCGGGTTTCACCGAACCCGGTCGCCCCTACACCCGGCTCATCTTCAGCGATGAGTTCCATGCGGCGCGGAAATGGCTCACCGAATCATTCAAAAACCTCGGCCTTGACTGCCATATCGATGCCGGCGGCAACCTGATCGGCACCCGCCCCGCAGCGGCTGAGACCCCATCGCCGCAAGTCGTCATCATCGGCTCGCACATCGACACCGTCCCCGCCGGCGGCCGCTATGACGGAATCGCCGGCGTCATCGCGGCGATGGAAGTCGTCCATTACCTCAACGCGCAATCGCTTGAGTTGCCCTTCACCCTTGAGATCGCCGACTTCCTCGGCGAGGAACTCAACCTCTGGGGGACATCCTGTCTCGGTTCCCGCCACATGGCGGGACTGATCGATGCCGAGATGCTGGCGCGCAAGGATGAGAGGGGTCGCACCCTCGGCGATGAGATTGCTGCCTGCGGCGGCAGCGGCATCCCGCCGACGGGCCCCCGCAGCGATGCCGCCGGCATCCGCGCGTGCTTCGAGCTGCATATCGAGCAGGCCCGCTCGCTTGAGGACGCCGGCGCTGATATAGGCATTGTCACAACCCTGCCCGCGATCGAGCGTTATGCCATCGCCGTCAACGGCACAGCCGGGCACAGCGGCACCACACCCATGGCGGGGCGGCAGGATGCGCTCGTCACCGCCGCCAGCATCATCCGCAAGGTGAGTGCCCTCGCAGGCACTATCGCCGCCCGCTCGAACGAGTATTTCTGCGCCACCATCGGCAAGATCGAGGTTTTGCCCAATGGCCCCACGATCATCCCCGGCCGTGTTGAGATGATGCTTGATGTGCGCTCGACGGGCGATGAGGCCAAAGCCGAATTCCTTGCCGGCCTCTCAGCCGCCCTCGGGGAGGCCGGCAGGGAAGGGTGCGGGATCGACCGGACCCTCCTTGCAACATCGCCCGGCGCGCCCATGGACAGCGGGCTTCAGGCCGCCCTTGGCAAAGAGGCCAAAGCGCTGGGTCTTGCCGGGATGGATGTGGCCAGCGGGGCGGGGCATGACAGCGCCCACCTCTCGCGATTCGCGCCGGTAGCCATGGTCTTCATCCCCTGCAGGGGCGGCCTCAGCCACTGCCCCGAAGAGGAGGCAGATCCCGATGCCATCGCCAAAGGCGCCGCCGTGATCACGCGCAGCGTCCTCGCTCTCGCAGAAGAAAATGGTGCCTGTTAATTCAGGGAGCGCCGGTGTTATTCACTTCTCATCATTGAGATGGCAGGCCGAGAGGTGGTCGGCGGAAATCTCCCTGAGCCCGGGGACCTCGCTCTTGCACCGCTCGGTTGCGAACGGGCAGCGGGGGTGGAAGTGGCAGCCGCCCGGCGGGTCCAGGGGCGAGGGGATCTCGCCGGTGATGGGCTCATATTTGCGCCTGCCCACTTCAAGCCGCGGCACCCCGGCCAGCAGGGCCTTGGTATAGGGATGGTTGGGCTTCTTGGTGAAACTGCTGATCGGTGCCGTCTCAACGATTCGGCCCAGATACATCACGATCACCCTGTCCGAGATATGCTCGATCACCCCGATGTCGTGGCTGATGAACAGATAGGTCAGCTCATAGTCATCGCGCAGCTTAACAAAAAGGTTGAGCACCTGCGCCTGTATCGACACATCAAGGGCGGCAATCGACTCATCGCACACTAAAAGCTCGGGCGAGACGGCAAGCGCGCGGGCAATGCCGATACGCTGGCGCTGCCCGCCGGAAAACTGATGCGGGTAGCGCTGCAGGGTGTCGGGGTCAAGCCCCACCCGCGCCAGCATCTCGCCGGCAAATTCGGCCTTCTGACTACGCTGGATCAGCCCGTGGAAGATCGGCGCCTCGGTGATGATGTCAATGACCCGCTTGCGCGGATTGAGCGAGGAGAAGGGGTCCTGGAAAATCATCTGCGTCTGCAGGGCCAGCGTCCGGTCGGCGGTTTTTGTCTGGGCGGTGTCAAAGTCCACCGTCCCGCCGGTCGGCGGCAGGATACCCGCCACCATCCGCCCCAGCGTCGACTTCCCGCATCCCGACTCGCCGACAATGCCGACAACCTCGCCCCGCTGCACGGTAAAGGAGACATCATCGACGGCATGGACGATCTCCTCCCTGTAATCCTGCCCCAGCTTATTCAGGAATCTGGTGATGACATCAAGCGGCTTGATGAAGTCCTTTGAGAGGTTTGAGACACTCAGAATGGGTTTCATCACGTTATCTCCCCTCCGGTGTTAAAGCAGCGCACAAGGTGCCCCCCGCCCATATCAACGTCATCCGGGCTCTCGGAAAGGCAGCGCTCGGAGACGAGCGCGCAGCGGTTCTGAAAGGCGCACCCCCGGGGCAGATTCAGGAGCGAGGGGACCATCCCGTCGATCTGCTGCAGGGGCTTGCCGCGTTTGTTCTGGGACGGCACGCTGCCCAGCAGCCCGCGGGTATAAGGGTGAAACGGGCTTACGATGGTGCGCTCGATCGTGCCCTGCTCAACCACGCGCCCCGCATACATCACGCAGATCCGGTCGGCAATGCCGGCAACAACGGCAAGGTCGTGGGTGATCCAGAGCAGGGCCGTTTTCGTGTCCTTGCACAGGCGCTGCATCTCATGGATGACCTGCCCCTGGATGGTGACATCAAGGGCGGTTGTCGGCTCATCGGCAATAATAAGGTCCGGCTTGTTCAGCATGGCAATCGCAATGGAGACGCGCTGGCGCATGCCGCCGGAGAACTGGTGCGGGTAGGCGCGCATGCGCTCCTCCGGTGCCGAGATGCCCACAAGCCCCAGCGCATCCCGCGCCCGGGCGCGGGCATCGCCCGCACTCACACCGCTGTCATGGGCCTGGATGGCTTCAGTCATCTGCGTCTCAACACGAAGGACGGGATTGAGTGTCATCATCGGATCCTGGAAGATCATGCTGATGCGGTTGCCCCGGAGATCCTGCAGCTGCTGCGTGCTCATGGCGGCGATGTTCTCGCCCTTGAACATGATGCTGCCGCCGACAATCCGCCCCGGCGCATCCACGAGCCCCATCACCGAGAAACCCGTGATTGATTTACCCGACCCCGACTCGCCGACAAGCCCGACAACCTCGCCGGCATGGATATCAAAGCTGACCCCGTCCACCGCCTTCACCACACCTGCCTTGGTGAAAAAATGCGTCTTAAGATCGTCAATCTGAAGGATGGGTTCTGCCATGGCGCCCCCTCACTTCTGCAGGCGCGGGTTGAAAATATCCCGCAGCTGGTCGCCGACAAGGTTGATCGACACAATCGTGATCAGCAGCGCAACCCCAGGGAAGATGCTGATCCAGAAATCGCCGGTATACATGAACTCAAAGCCGTTGCCGATGAGCAGTCCCAGCGAAGGCTCGGTGATGGGAAGCCCCAGCCCGAGGAAACTCAGCGTCGCCTCAAGGGAGATGGCATGCGCCGTCTGCAGGGTGCCCACCACAATCAGCGGCGCAAGGCAGTTCGGCATGATGTGGCTGAGGATGATCCGCCGGTTGCTGAGCGCCAGACACTGCGCCGCCTCCACATACTCCTTGTTTTTCTCAACCAGCGCGCTGGCCCGCGCCGTCCGCGCGTAATACGCCCATTGCACCAGCACCAGCGCGATGATGGTCTTATCAACCCCCTTGCCGAAAATGGCAAGGATGATCAGCGCCATCAGGATGGCGGGGAAGCTGAGCTGGATATCAACGATACGCATGATGAAGCTCTCAAGGCGGCCGCCGAAATAGGCGGCAATGAGCCCGATCGTCGCGCCAATGGCCAGCGCGACAATGCCCGAGAAGGCGCCGACGCCAAGGCTGACCCGCAGCCCGTAGAAGATCGACGACAGCATGTCCCGGCCGGCCCCGTCGGTGCCGAGCCAGTAGACATTGCCGGCAAAATCCTCGGCACCCGGCGGCAGCCGGCTGTTCATGATATCGACGCTGCCCAGATCATAAGGGTCGGTCGGCGATATCCACGGCGCGAAAAGCGCGATAAACAAAATCACCGAGAACACCCCGAGCGCGGCAACCGCAAGCCGGCTCTCGGAGAAATCGGACCAGAACTTCCGCAAGCCCGATGCCGGCACCGGCGGGGTGGGCGGGGTGATGTCTGCCGCATTGCCCATCACTTCGCCCCCCTGATGCGGACCCGCGGGTCAAGGAAAGAGTAAAGGATGTCCACCACGAGATTAAGCGTCACGAATATCAGCACAATGATCATGAGATAGGCGACGATCACCGGCCGGTCGAGATTGTAGATCGAATCGATGATCAGCTTGCCCATGCCCGGCCAGGCGAAAACCGTCTCGGTGACGGTTGAAAACGCGATCAGTGAGCCGAACTCAAGGCCGATGACCGTGACAATCGGGATCATGATGTTTTTCAGCAAATGCACCTGGATGATGCGCCCCTCGCGCACGCCCTTGGCCCGGGCGAACTTGATATAGTCCTGCAGGATGATCTCGCGTGTCCCCGCCCGGGCGAGGCGGATCACCGAAGAGAGTTTAAAAAGCGCCAGGTTGAAGGCCGGCAGGAACAGATGCGCCAGCCCGTCAAGCGTGAAGATGGAGCTCGTGATGCCAAGATAGGTGGCCGTCTCGCCCCGCCCCGTTGACGGCAGCCAGCCGAGATAGACCGAGAAGAACATGATCAGCAGGATGCCGACCCAGAATGTCGGCATCGAAAACCCGAGTATGGACCCCGCCATGATCGTCCGGCTCACCCGCGCCTCAGGCTTAAGGCCGGCATAGATGCCGAGCGGGATGCCGAAGACCACCGCCAGCAGCAGCGAGAACAAAGCCAGCTCCATCGTCGCCGGCATGCGCTGGATGATCAGCTTGAGCGCCGGCTCGCCGAAAATGAACGACCGACCGAGCTCGCCCTTAAAGGCATTCACAAGGAAAAACCAGTATTGTTCGCTCACAGGCCTGTCAAGACCAAGATCGCGGATCACCCGCTCAATCTCCGCCTGGTCGGATTCGGGGTTGATCAGCATGTCAACGGGATCGCCGACCAGATTCACGCCGCTAAAGACCAGCAGTGACATCACAAAAAGAACGATGAGGCTTTGAAGTGAGCGGCGGAGAATAAAAGCTGTCATTTATCTCATCCTCATACGCAAATATGCCCACACAGCAGCGGCATTGCCGTCTGCTGTGTGGGATTGCGCATAGAATAGACGCTGGCGAAGCAGGGGATTAGTTTTTACCCAGCCCCATGATCAGGGTGAACTCGTCCGTGCGCGGCTGGTATTTGTAGCCCTTCTTGGACGCCCATGTGTTCACCTGATAATGCAAAGGAATAACGCCGTAATTCTCACCGACGGCGATTTCCGTGGCTTCGGCAAGATACTTGCCCCTGTCATCGGCATCAACCGTTGCCAGCGCCTTTTGTATAAGCCCGTCAACCTTGGCGTCGGAATGACGTCCGCGGTTGGCCGCACCCATCCCCTTGTCCTTATCAAAGGTATGGAGCAGGGCCTTGAGCGGGGAGGAGGCCTCGCCCGAACCGGCACCCCAGCCCAGCACCATGAAGCTGAACTCAGGTGAGCCGTCCTTGCCGCCCCTTGAGGCGCGCTTGAAATAAACCGCCTTCGGCATCGTCTCGACACTGGCGTCAATGCCGACACGGGTCAGCATCTGGGCAAGCGCTTCAGCGATTTTGGCATCATTGATATACCGGTCGTTCGGGCCATGGATGACCATCTTGAAACCGTCGCCGTAACCCGCCTCGGCCATGAGCTTCTTGGCAAGGTCAGGGTCGTATTTCACTGGCTTCATCTTTTTTGACACACCGTGGAAGCCGTCGGGCAGGAGCTGGCCGGCCGGCACGGCAATACCCTCCATCACGCGCGCGACAATCGCATCACGGTTGATGGCATGCGAGATGGCCCTGCGGACACGCACATCCATCAGGGGGTTTTTGATCTTCCCGCCGCCCTTGGCATGCACGTGCGGTGAGTCCGGACGGTACTGATCCATGTGCAGGTAGATGACGCGGTTCGACGGACCGCTGCTCAACTCAACCTTGCTGTCCTTCTTAAGGCGGGCCACATCAAGCGGCGGCACGCTGTCGATGAAGTCAACATCACCGGCAAGAAGGGCCGAAATACGGGCCGGACCGGCTTTGATCGGCTTGAAAGTGACCTTGTCAAACGCCGCTTTCTTGCCGAAATAGTTATCATTGCGCTCAATGACGACACGGTCACCAGGCACCCATTCGACAAACTTGTACGGACCCGTGCCGATAGCGGCCTTGCCGCTGTTATAGTCCTCGGTCGATGCGCCCTTTGCGGCCTTCGATGAGACAATGCGCACCGTCGACATGTCATTGGGCATCAGGGGGTAAGGCTCTGCCGTCTTCACGTGGATGGTGTAATCATCAACCTTGGTGAAAGTCTTGCCCTTAAGGTAGGTGACAAAGCTTGACGGCGAGTTCGGCACATTCTGCGCCCGCTCGACGGTGAACAGCACATCGTCAGCCGTAAAGGTGCTGCCGTCATGCCATTTAACGCCCTTGCGGAGCTTGAACTCCCAGGTGGTGTCATTGACCGGCTTCCAGGATACGGCAAGATCCGGAAGATGCTGCTGGTTCTCATCGGTGGAGACGAGAGAGCTGAAAATATGCCTCGCAAACCCGTTGTTCGGGCCAAGGTTGTGATAATGCGGGTCAATCGAGCTGGGTTCGGATTTAAGGCCGACGCGTAACTCTTCCGCACTCGCCGCAAGCGAGAATGCACACCCCGCAAGCATAATAAGAAATAAACGTAAGAACTTCATTCTGTCCTCCCATAAATGAATGTTTTACTGGTCTGGTTAAATATGTTGTTATAACTTTCCTTGTTTGTCCATATAAATTGTCGGTTTAGTGTCCCGCACCTCCTCAGGAGTCCATATATTGTGACCTCAGCAGCCCGGATTGAACAAAACCTGCCCGGACAGGGCATCTTCACCAACCCCAAAACAGGGGTGAAGACCTCATATCGCCTCAAAAAGAACAATACCGCCGGCCAGACACCGGGCCAGACACCGGGCGGCCTCATGCCCATGGTGTTTCTGCACGGATTCAACGGCAACAGCCGCAGCTGGGCCTGCCAGTTCGATTTTTTCTCAAACCGCACCCTGCTCGCCCTCGATGCCCCCGGATACGGGCAGTCCGATGCCATCGACGGCGGCATGCCGCAAATCGCCGATGAGGCCGCAGCCCTGATCAGGGCGACAATCATGCCGCCGGCGGTGATTGTCGGCCATTCGATGGGCGGCATGCTGGCGCAGGTCCTCGCGGCCTCGCATAACGGGCTCGCCTGCGCCCTCGTGCTGTCCTGCACCCATACGGGATATGCCAAGGCCCCTGACACCCCCCTTGGCGATGCGCTCCTGCAACGCCTTGAAGAACGCCGCACAATGGATGATGAGACATACGGCAGCCGCCGGGTGCGCGCCATGCTGCCGGGGGTTGCCGAGAACGAAACCTTCGACTTTCTCGCCGATATCGCCGGCGAAGTGCGGGCCGGGGGAATCCGCTGCGGCGGCTGGGCCATGCATCATCTCGATACCCGCCCGCTCCTCCACCGCATTAAGATGCCGGTCTGCCTGATTACGGCGGCCAACGACACCGTCGTTACGCCCGAGACCGGCGCAGCACTCACCGGGGGGTTGCCGGGGGCGGAGCAATTTGTGATCCCAGAAGTCGGCCATGCGCCCTATTGCGAGGATCCGGCAAGGTTCAATGCCATCATATCGAATTTTCTGGCTCCACTGAACGAGGCGGAATGCGCCTCCTGATATTGGCCCCGATCTCTTGATGAACGCTCTTACGCTACGGCCCTTCTCTCTTTACTTCTGGACAAACACCGCAGCCCTGCTCGGCACATGGATACAGAAGGTGGGGCTGGGCTGGCTGGCCTGGGAGATCACCGAATCCACCTTCTGGACAAGTTTTGTCTCCCTCGCCCTGATGGCGCCCGTAGGGGTTATCGGCCCCTTTATCGCGGTCTATGCCGAAAACTGGGATATGCGCCGGGCCATGCTGATCACGAAAATCCTGATGGCCATCACCAGTTTTTTCATTTTCATCCTGCAATGGTACGAGATGCACACACTCCACAGCCTTGTGATCGCATCACTCATACTGGGTGTGCTGAGTGCCGTTCATCACCCCATCCGTCTGGTCTTCATTTCGATCGTTGTGACAAAACCCTATCTGGCCAGCGCCATCGGCCTGAATTCCGCCTCATGGAACATGTCACGCATTGTCGGCCCGGCCCTTTCCGGCTATGCGATCGTTGCCCTTGGCCTGGCACATACCTTCGGTATCGCGATGCTGTGCTATCTGCCGCTGATCTGCGCCCTGCTGGTCCTGCGGCTGCAGGAACGCAAAGTCGCCGTGCAGAATGCCGGCCGCTTTATGCAGAAATTCATCGACGGCGGCAGGGTGGCGCGGACGACGCCGCTTATATTCACCGCGCTCAGTATCGTGGGGCTGAACAGTTTCTTTGTGCGCGGAGTGCTCGAAATCCAGCCCGCCATTGTCGGGCAGATCCTCAATGGAGACAGCTATGCGCTTGCCGTTGTCACATCGGCGGCGGGGCTGGGGTCCCTGTTGGGATCGGGATGGATCGGCGTGGGCATGTTAAAGCCGGAGGGCATCTTGAAATGTCTGTGGCCGATGCTGGTCATCGGTTTGCTCGCCAGCATCAGCCTCTATTACGCCACCGAACTCATGGCGATGGCCGCCGTCTTTGTGGTGAGCGGCTTTACGGCGACTGTCGTCGGCATAGGCGCGCAAACACTGATCCAGCTCGAAGTGAGTGAGAATTACCGCGCCCGGGTCATGACCTGGTGGTCAACCGTCTCATTCGGCAGCCTGACAGGCGGGGGGATCATCATCGGCTTCTTCGGCGATCTGATCCCGATTGAGATGGCCATTGCCATCATCATGGTTGCCGGTGGCGTCCTGTCTGCCCTGGCACTGATAAAGCTCCCGCTGCTCAAGGCTTTTCGGGGCGGAAAGTAAACGGGCTGCTAATAAATGGCCGGGCGTATTGCTCAGCCTTATCTGTAGCCCCGGCGCTGGCATAGATATCATATTGAGCCATCAGAATTGCCTGAGCGAAGCCTGCCCGGGGTGGAGACCATCCTCGCCGCGTTTGAGATGGTGGAAAAATTTCACTATTTCATGTATTTTCACCAAATGGTGAAATGCCAATTTTTAGTGAAAATTTCTTGATTAATTCACTGATGCTGATATGATCATTGCATGGTGAAACCAGCAGAAATAGCGGAATTTAGCGAAAAACAGGGCCCCGAACTGCTTGATCGCACGTTGCGGGACATCCCGGTTATCGATGGGATCTCGTTTGAACTGGAGTCTGCAATCAATGGGCGTAGATACGATTTTCTGGCAGAAGTCAGGGTTGGAGGCCGTAAGTATCGGCTTATCGGCGAAGTGAAACGGCAGGTCCATCCAAGTCAGGCAAGGGAAGCTGCCCTGATGTTGAAAGACTATATTAGGCACGCGGACTTTGACGCCACAGGGGTTCTCGTATCCGACTATTTATCCCCGGCCTCCCGTTCAATCTGTAAAGAAAACGGGATCGGTTATCTGGATTTGGAAGGAAATGTCCATCTCGCTCTGGACGGTGTCTACCTGGAGCGTGAGGTATCCACCAAACCTAAGGCTGAAAGGAAAAAGCTGAAATCCCTTTTCAAACCCAAATCAGCGCGGGTGCTGAAGAAAATGCTGGCGGACCCCGCCCGTATTTGGCGTGTTGCCCCACTCGCCGAAGAAGCCGGTGTCAGTCTCGGGCATATCAGCAATATCCGTAAATCCCTGCTGGAACGCGAATTTGCCCGCACCGGCAAGGAAGGCCTGTTTCTGTGTGATCCCGACCGGCTACTGGACACGTGGCAGGCCGAATACACCCCTCCTGCCGGTGAATACCTTGAGTATTACACGACACACCACGGCAGAAACCTGACTGACATTTTAATTAAGACTATGAAGAATATTCAGGGTCGGCCGGATATGGCTCTGGCTTCCTTCTCGGCTGCAGACTGGATGGCCTCCTATGCCCGCTACAGTAAAACGATGCTCTATGCTGACAAAAAAGGTTTAAATCGTCTTGCGGATTCGCTGGATCTGAAAAGCAGCCCGTCAGGCGCCAACGTTGATGTTGTCGTATTGAAGGACAGGGACATTTTAGACGAGAGTACCATGCAGAAGGGGGGTGTTATTTGCACCAGCCCTATTCAGACGTATCTCGATCTCGCATCGCATGGCGAACGCGGCAAGGAAGCTGCCGACTACCTCAGAGAAAAATTAATGGTGAGGTATCCCGATTGACACATGAAAAGGATATAATTTAATCTGTTCCACTACTGAGATATTCATTTTGGAATTACGTGAGGTGGATATGCAACAGATCATGTGGTATGCCTTTATACTATCCTTTTGTGTGGCACTGATCTTTTTGATGATTGGTTAGGTGCAATCGGGCGTTATTCAGTGGAAGTAATATGCCGC
>JBAJNM010000085.1 GCA_036881865.1 Parvularculales bacterium
CACCACCATGGCGATAACAAGAAAAGCGCCGACTGTCTGCATGGCGGCGACGACTGTTGCGGAAAGCAGAGTGAAAAAAACAAGTTTCAGCGCTTTTGGCTGCAGTCCCACGGAACGGGCATGGTTTTCATCAAAAAAGACGACCATCATATCCTTCCATTTCAGGGTCATGATGCTGAGGGTGACAAGACCAATGATGATAAGCTGCACACTGTCTTCGGGTGTGATGGCCAGAATATTGCCCATGATGATGGTATTGACCGAAACCGCCACCGGGCTGACCGATATGATAAACAGTCCCAGTCCAAAGAATGACGTGAAGATTATCCCGATGATGACATCAATTTTAAGCCCTGACCGCTCGGACAGGAACAGCATGGCCAGTGCCGCCAGTCCGCCGGAAATGAAAGCCCCCAGGGCGAAGGGCAGACCAAGCACATAGGCGCCGGCTACCCCCGGAACAACCGAGTGGGAAAGGGCGTCACCGATCAGAGACCAGCCTTTTAGCATCAGATAGGCGGAAAGAAAGGCGCAGATTGCCCCTACCAGCCCTGAGATTTGAATGGCAGTGGTCATATAGCCGTAATTGAACGGCTCAAGCAGCGTTTCGATCATGACGGTTTTTCCTCGTCACGCTGCTGACTTGTCTGGGTTTTTTCACCATACTGGACGAAGGGGCGTTCATCATCGGTGAGGATGGTGACTTCGCGCCCGTCACTATCTTCATGCAGGGTTGTGCCACTCAGGGTCAGGTGACGCAGGACGCCGCCAAAGGCTTTTTCCAGATTGCTTCGGGTAAAGACCTCTTCGGTAAGCCCTTCACTCAGCACTGTGTTCCTTATGAGAATCGCGCGATCACAAAATTCTGGAACAGAGCCGAGGTTATGTGTCGATACGAGGATGACGCGGCCTTCCTCGGCCAGTGCCCGCATGAGCTTGATGATCTGCTCCTCGGTCTGGACATCAACTCCGGAAAAAGGCTCGTCCAGCAGAATGACTTCACTCTCCTGAGCCAGGGCCCGGGCGAGAAAGACGCGTTTGCGCTGGCCACCTGACAACTCGCCGATCTGGCGCCTCCGCCAGGCCGACATGCCAACACGCTCAAGGGCGGAATCAACGGCCTGATCGTCGGCCCGGCCGGGGCGCCGCAGGATGCCCATATGTCCATACCGCCCCATCACCACCACATCCTCGACAAGAACAGGGAAATTCCAGTCCACCTCTTCGGATTGTGGGACATAGGCGATGCGGTTCTCCCTGAGCGCATGCTCGATGGTATGACCAAGGATCGTGATATTGCCTGCGGCGGAGGGGATAAATCCCATCATGGCCTTGAACAAGGTTGATTTACCTGCGCCATTGACTCCCACCAATGCAGTAACGCTGCCCCGGGGGATTGTGAAATTAACATCGTGCAAAGCCGTGTGGCCGTTGCGATAGGTCACGGTCAGTGATTGGGCTGTAATGCCTGCCGGGTGAGTGGTCATAGTGTGCCGCCTTCCATGAGTCCCCGTGCGATTGTTGAAACCGTGACATCGATCAGGTCAAGATAGCTGGGGACGGGGCCGTCAGCACGACTGAGAGAATCGACATAAAGAACGCCGCCGAACCGGGCCCCTGTTTCACGGGCGATCTGTTCTGCAGGCGCGCTGCTCACGGTACTTTCACAGAAGACCACCTTGATGTCATTTTCACGTACGGCATCAATCACCCGGCGCACCTGCTGCGGTGTGCCGATCTGGTCGGCATTTACGGGCCAGATGTAAATTTCTTTAAGGCCGAGATCCCGTGCAAGATAACTGAACGCTCCTTCACAGGTTAAAAGTATGCGTTGGCTTTCAGGAACTTTGGCTACAATTTCGCGCAAGGGCGCAACGCGCGCCGCCAGCTCGGCCTTATAGGCTTTTGCATTGGCCTCATAAGTAACCGTTCCCTCAGGGTCGATCGAAGCCAGAGCGGTGCTGATATTGTCGATATAGATCATTGCATCAGCAAGCCCCATCCAGGCATGGGGGTTGGGGTTGCCATCATAGGCGCCGCGGCTGATGGGGATCGGCGTCACGCCAATGCTGACAACACGGGAGGGGACATCATCGAGATGTGCCAGAAACTGGCGGAACCAGCGCTCAAGCCCAAGACCGTTCCACAAAACCAGATCGGCATCGCTGGCCTTGACCAAATCATGAGGTGTGGGCTGGTAGCCGTGAATTTCCGATCCCGGCTTGGTGATTGAAACCACCTCGGCACGATCCCCTGCGAGCTGGCGCGTCATATCC
Source organism: Parvularculales bacterium (assembly GCA_036881865.1). Lineage (NCBI taxonomy): Bacteria > Pseudomonadati > Pseudomonadota > Alphaproteobacteria > Parvularculales > Parvularculales bacterium. Next base: position 2,277 of record JBAJNM010000085.1, read on the forward strand.
GCAAGGATGGTGAAACTTGTCACGACCTTAATCGCCTCTGCCGATGCGGCAGAAGAGGTCAGGCCTAGAAACAATAGTGCAGCAAGACTGAATTTACCCGCGAGACGCATGACGATTTTGCCTTTGGCTATAAATTTTGTATAAGCTAAGTTTTAATATATAGGCAAACAATGTCAACCATCACTTTTGTGCCATCACTTTTGCGCCGATCCCCGGTGTGAGGGGTAGCCAGCCTAAGGATAGCCTAAGGGTAGCTTGACATCACAAGGGGCAGTTGCCACAATTTTGGCCACAGCTTTCATTTTCAAACAAAGGGTGGTTATGTCCGGAGCGGCAACAGAGGCCAAAATCACGGCTTTCTTTGAAGAAGAGTCCCACACCATCAGCTATGTTGTGGCGGATCCGGCCACCCGGCAGTGTGCCGTGCTGGATACGGTACTTGATTATGACCCGGCCTCCGGCAGGATTTCATACCAATCCGCTGATGAGATCATCACCTTTATCGAGACGGAAAATCTAAGCCTTGAGTGGCTTATTGAGACCCATGTCCATGCGGATCATCTTTCCGCAGCCCCTTATATTCAGGAAAAAATAGGCGGCAAGATCGGCATTTCAGCCCTGATCACCGTTGTTCAGGATACTTTCGGCAAGGTTTTCAACGCCGGCACCGATTTTGAACGTGACGGCAGCCAGTTTGATTGTCTCTTTGAGGACGGCGATACCTATAATATCGGAAATCTCAATGCCACGGCGATGCTGACCCCGGGGCATACACCGGCTTGTATGACACATCTGATAGGTGATGCTGTCTTTGTTGGTGATACGCTGTTCATGCCTGATGGAGGCACCGCGCGGGCGGATTTTCCCGGTGGTGATGCCCGTCTGCTGTACCGGTCTATTCAGCGAATCCTTTCCCTGCCCGATGACACCCGGATTTTTGTTTGCCATGATTACATGCCCGGCGGACGCGAGTTGCAATGGCAGACAACGGTAGGAGAACAGAAACAGCAAAATATCCATCTTGCCGATGGCGTCAGCGAGGAGGATTTTGTTGCCATGCGTGAAGCCCGTGACGCCACTCTGGGTATGCCGCGACTGATCCTGCCGTCGATACAAGTCAATATGCGTGCCGGATACATGCCTCCGGCAGAAGATAATGGCAGGGTTTACGTCAAAATTCCGATTTCCGGCATCAGACCCGACGAAAAGTCAGAAAGCTGATCGGCGGTATGCGAGAGATATGATTCTGCCGTCTTTTCGACTTGATGGAAAAATTGCCCTTGTTACAGGAGCGTCATCGGGGCTGGGGTTGCGCTTTGCTGAGGTGCTTGCCGAAGCCGGGGCAGTGGTGGGCATGGCCGCCCGCCGCCACGAGAGGCTCACCGGCCTTGCCGCCGGAATTGGCGATATGGCTATTCCCATCCCCATGGATGTGACCGATGCCGATGCGGTATCGCGTGGTTTTGATACGCTCGAGAAACAGGCCGGGGGCTGTGCGACGGTGCTGGTCAATAATGCCGGCATCGTTGATCCTGCCGGGTTTCTCAATGCCGATCCGAAAGCCACCGAAGATGTTTTTGCCACCAACCAGATGGCGGTTTTCACTGTGGCGCAGCAGGCCGCAAGGCGGATGGCCGAAGCCGGCACCGGCGGCAGCATCATCAATGTCTCGTCGATTACAGGGCTGCGTGCTGTCGGCGGGGCCGCATCCTATGCCGTGAGCAAGGCGGCAGTGGCGCATATGACAAAAGTCCAGGCCCTTGAATGCGCCCGTCACGGAATCAGGGTCAATGCCCTTGCGCCGGGATACATAACCACCGAGATGAACGCTGATTTTCTTGCCAGTTCGGCAGGGGAGGAACTCATCAGGCGTATCCCGATGCAGCGCAGCGGCACACCCGAGGATCTTGACGGGGCACTCCTGCTGCTGGCCAGTGATGCCGCAGCATTCATGACAGGTGTGGTGTTGCCCGTTGATGGCGGACACCTGACGTCGACGCTTTAGCCTAGGCTCCCGTTTTGGGACGGGTGTCCCAGAACGCATAGTGCTGCTCAAGCACCCGTGCTGTGCGGATAAGCATCGCTTCGCTGAAAGGAGGTCCAACAAGCTGGACCGCCATTGGCAGGCCGTTTTCATCCAGCCCCACCGGCACTGTAACCACAGGCAGACCGAGCCAGTTGAAGGGCCGTGTATTACGGCCGATTTTCTGAATGAGGCTTGCAGCATCCGGATTTGCACCTGCATCACTGGCCTTACGGTCGGGCAAAAGGCAGGGCCATACCGGCGTGATGAGCAGATCAATCTCTTTGAACAAGGAGCTGATCATGCGGTGGTTGAAGGAGGCCCGCAGCGCCAGCATCTTCCGGTAGTCGTCATCTGTGCTAAACATCCCTGCGAGAATCCGCATCACTGTTTGCGGATTCATCTGCCGATGGTGGTTAAGGATCGTATTTTCATGTTCATGAAAGGATTCGGTTGCTGAAAGAATTGAGGTGAGGGGGCTTCCCGCTTCAATCCCCGGGCAATCGATATCAACGATTGACCCGCCCAGCCGCCCGAGATCATTGATCACAGCATCGGTTTGCTTGGCGACGGGCGCATCACAGCCATCGAGGAAATAGCGCTGCATGCGCCCGACTTTAAGTCCGTTGATACCGTCATCAATACCGGCGGTAAGCGACGGCATTTTAATGTCGATCGATTCGGGATCATCGGGGTCATAGCTGATAATTGCCTCAAGCACTGCCGCCGCATCATGCAGGCTCCGCGCCAGCGGGCCTACGGTGTCAAGTGAGGCGGAAAGGGCGAAGACACGGCTCCTGCTGACAAGGCCATGGGTCGGCTTGATCCCGAAAAGCCCGCAGGCCGCGGCGGGCAGGCGGATTGAGCCGCCCGTGTCCGAGCCAAGGGCAACGGGCACAATTCCTGCGGCGACAACCGCAGCTGACCCGGAGGAAGAACCCCCGCAAATGTAATCCTGATTCCAGGGATTCCGCGGTGTTCCGGCAAAATCATTATGGCCGGTGACACCGAAGGCAAATTCAACGGTCACCAGCCGGGCGCAATCTATTGCCCCGGCGGCATCAAGGTTTTCGATTACCGTGCATGTTTCCTTGCATCGCATCCCCCTGCGGCTTCTCGATCCGCCTTCATCGGGCCAGCCCTTGCGGCGGAACAACTCTTTATGGGCAAGGGGCACACCGCTAAGGGCGGTGGCAGGGGCGGGAATGGCCGCGGCCTGACTGATGGCATCTTCGCGGTGAACCGAAGCAACGGCATCAAGGCTGCGGCCCAGCCCCTCAAGATCATCGCAAACGGCATTGATTTGTTCCACTGCCCGCTGCTGCTCGGTGGTGACGAGAGCTGCAAGATCGGCATAACGGGTCATGCTACTCATTGCCGCGGCTTCCCGGCCATGCCGGCAATCACTTCGCGCATATTGGAGTCGATATCGTCATTCTCCGATGCAATGCCGCGGGCGATACCCAGCAGGGTTTCCGATGTTTGCACGGCAAGAGTAATTTGATCATCGGAAATTCCCGCCTGATGCAATTTCTTGAGCTGCCTGTCGCGATGTTCTTTTGCCGGATCCATGCGAAAAAACTAGGCTGTGATGCCCCAGATGACAAGCCCCTTCAATTGAATGAAACTTTTGCGCTATATTCAGGTGATCAAACAGAAACCGTTTCTTTGTGCTAGTATTGGTCGTATGACACCAATCGGTTTCTTCAACTGACCGGTGCGGGCTGAACAGGGAAGGGATTGAAGCTGATATGGCTCCTTCTGAAAGACATAATGTCGGACTTGATACATCGCGTATCGGGCAGCTGCTTGATGACGCCCTTTTCATTCTTGATACTGAAGGTGTGATCATTCAGGTAAATCATGTTGCCGAACGGCTCTTTGGTAAAAGCATCGTTGGAGCCAAGGTGACGGAAGTCCTTAATATGCCAAATTTCAGTGATGATTTCAAAGCCGTGTTGAATAGTGACCATGCCATAGAATGCATCGCCGGGGCCGATAACAAAACCGCGCAGCAGTTTCACCTTCGCATGCGCCGCATTGACTCATCATCCGTTGCCATGCTGCTGATGGATATGACCTTGCAGCGTAACCTTGAAAAAGTGCGGCGTGATTTTGTCGCCAATGTCAGTCATGAGTTGCGCTCCCCCTTAACTTCGCTGATCGGATTTGTTGAAACCATGCAATCCAGCAGTGAACTTGATCAGGCAACACAGGCGCGTTTTCTGGGTATCATGGAAGAAGAGGCAAAGCGCATGTCGAGGCTGATTAATGATCTGATGTCATTGTCACGGGTTGAAGTGGAGGAACATATTGCTCCAACGGACATAATCTATATCAAATCGGTGATAAATTCCGTGATTGCTTCGATCAGTAACCGTGCCGGTAAGAAAGGCAGGGCAATCCTGTTTCGCGATAAACGAAAAAATCCGGATGATGCCACCACTGTTCTTGGTGAAACGGATGAAATCATGGAGGTTTTCCATAACCTTATCGAGAATGCCATCAAATACGGACACGACAATACCGATATAGAAATTTTACTGTCAGATGAATCGGAAAACGAATTGCGTTTTGATGTGATAAATATCGGGGACGGTATTGAAGAGAAGCACCTTAGCAGGTTAACGGAACGCTTCTACCGGGTTGACAAAGGGCGCTCGAGGCAGATGGGCGGTACGGGACTTGGGCTTGCCATTGTCAAACACATCGTGAATCGCCATCGGGGCAGGCTTTCGATAACAAGCAAACCCATGGCCCAGACGGTTTTTTCCATTACCCTGCCGGAATATAAGAAACAGGATGAAATTTAGTATGACGATACGAGTTCTCATCGCGGATGATGAACCCAATCAGCTTGAATTGCTGTCATACAATCTGGCTGAGGCCGGCTTTTCGGTGACGAAGGCTGCTGATGGCCGGCAAGCCCTTGAATTGATCGAAGAGCAGCAACCGGACATTGTCATTCTTGACTGGATGATGCCGGCCCTTTCCGGCATTGATGTCTGCCGGGCTATGCGCAAGATGGCGGGAGTGAAAATGATACCCGTCATCATGTTAAGCGCGCGTGGTGAAGAGGGCGATAAGACCCTTGGACTTGATGCGGGTGCCGATGATTATATGACCAAGCCGTTTTCGCCGCGTGAGCTTGTCTCCCGGGTGCGTGCCGTGCTGCGGCGCTCGCGCCCGGCTTTGCTCAATGAAGTGCTCGAATTCGAAGATCTGAAACTTTATCCCGCAAGCAAGATTGTTGAACGTGACGGTGAGCGGGTCAATTTAGGCCCGAAGGAATTTCAGATTCTGGCCTTGCTGCTTGAACGGCCGGGGCAGGTTTTGAGCCGGAGCCAGTTACTGGATCAGGTCTGGGGACATGGCATTTATGTTGATGACCGTACGGTTGATGTCCATCTGAGCCGGCTCCGCAAGGCCCTGAACAAGCTTTCGGGAGCACAAAAGCGCCCTGATCTGATCAGGACGGTTCGCGGCAGCGGATATGCGCTGTCGCCGCCAAATAATAATTCACGGACGTCATAAAACTGTAATATTCGGGATATATCCTCTTGCGCATGTCCACCTCTTTATGGAGTTTATTATGCGCTTATCACATATCATCCTTGGCATAGCCATGGCAGTTTCCACCATCGGTGCTGCCCAGGCCCGCGATCAGATCTCGATCGTTGGTTCATCAACTGTCTACCCTTTCGCATCAATCGTTGCTGAAAAATTCGGCCAGTCCAGCGGTTTCAAGACCCCCGTTATCGAATCAACCGGTTCCGGCGGCGGATTGAAATTGTTCTGTGCCGGTATTGGCCTTGAGCATCCTGACATCACCAACGCCTCCCGTGCGATAAAATCTACAGAAGCCGAACTCTGTAAGGCGAACGGCGTTGAGTTTCAGGAATTTATCGTTGGCAACGACGGTCTGGCTTTTGCCAATTCCAATCAGGCGGCAAATTTCAAAATTTCCATCGCCCACATCGCCGCCGCTCTGGCGGCCGAGCTGCCCGGTGGCGGTATGAAAGACAGTGACAGCATGGCTGTCAACGAATTGAAGACCTGGGCAGATGTTGACGAATTTGTTGTCAGGCTCGGTATGCCAAAGCTTGGCCTTCCCGCCCAGCCAATCACGGTCATGATACCCCCGCCGACCTCCGGTACGCGTGATGCCATGGGCTCCCTCTTCATGAAGAACGGGTTCAAGAAACTGGGCATTGACGGTAATGGCTACAAGAACCTGCGTGAAGACGGCGTTGCCATCGAAATGGGCGAAAACGACTCGTTGATCGTTGAAAAACTGGTCGCTGACCAGGATCTCTTCGGCGTCTTCGGTTATTCCTTCTTCGATCAGAATCGTGACAAGGTACAAGCTGCTACAATAGATAATGTTGAGCTGACTTTCGAGAACATTGCCTCCTATGCTTACCCTGGCGCACGTCCGCTTTTCTTCTATGTCAAGAAGCAGCATGTTAATGTTGTCCCGGGCCTGAAGGAATTTGTTGACGAATTTATTTCCGATAAGGCCATGGGAGTGGACGGTTACCTGTTCGCTGCCGGTCTGGTTCCGCTGTCTGCGAGTGATTTCGCCACTCAAACGGCCAGTCTCGATAACCTTTAAATATTGACAATATCGTGGTGTTGCCGCTTTTTAGGCAACACCACTTTTTAAGAAGGCTGGTATATGCTGGCATCGGTTTCATCATTCAGCGGGTTGCTGATCTGTTTGCTCCTTATCACTATCGGGGCCTATTGGATATCAAGGCGGCGAATCACAGCACTTTCGGCGGCACAATCAGAAAAACCTCATTCTCTTGCTGTCTATTATAGCTTTTATGCGGCGATCTGGACGTTCGCACCGGCTATACTTCTTCTGCTCTGCATCACTGCATTTACAAAACCCATTCTTGAGCAACAGATTTATCAATCACTGATGATTGCTCTTCCGGATCTGCCGGCATCATTCATTGATTTGAAGGTTGCGCAGATCGAAAATCTTGCCAATGGGGTTCTCACCAGTGATGATGAGGCAATGCTTGCGTTAGCCGCCGAACACAAGCAAGCACGTGCCAATATGAGCAATATCCGTTTTGCCCTTGTGCTGCTGCTGGCGCTATTTGGATTCGGTTATGCCTTTTGGCGACTCGCTCCAAAATTAAAGACGCGGATCATTTTTGAAACTTTCCTTAAGCGTGTTTTCTTTCTGGCGGCGGCACTCGCGATCCTGACGACAGTCGGCATTATCGCATCGCTGCTCTTTGAAGCTATGCGCTTCTTTTCGGCCTATTCATGGATTGATTTCTTTTTTGGTACTCATTGGGCTCCAAATATTGCCCTACGCGGCGCTGCTGCAGATGAAGATGTTGGCGGAGCTTCCGGCTCCTACGGAATGATCCCTGTGATGGCGGGGACACTGCTTGTGGCCGCCATAGCCATGCTTGTGGCGGTGCCAGTGGGCTTGTTTGCTGCCATATACATGGCCGAATTTGCTTCATCGCGCGTGCGTGATTTCGTCAAGCCGACGCTGGAAATTCTGGCAGGCATTCCCACCGTGGTTTATGGTTTCTTTGCCGCACTGACGGCAGCACCGTTCTTCCGGTCAATCGGACTCAATCTGGGGATGGATGTATCCGCACAAAGCGCCCTTGCCGCAGGCGGCGTTATGGGCGTGATGATCATTCCGTTCATCTCATCGCTTTCAGATGATGTGATCACGGCAGTGCCGCAATCGCTGCGTGACGGCGCTTACGGCCTTGGCAGCACCAAGGGGGAGATTGTGACAAGGGTTGTCCTGCCTGCAGCTTTGCCGGGACTTGTGGGAGCTTTCCTTCTGGGCATCAGCCGCGCTATCGGTGAGACGATGATCGTTGTGATGGCGGCCGGCGTTTCTGCCAATCTGACAGCCAATCCGCTTGAAAGCGTCACCACTGTGACAGTTCAGATCGTCCTGCTGCTGACAGGTGATACGGTTTTCGATTCGCCAAAAACACTCTCTGCCTTTGCACTTGGAATCACACTCTTTGCGGTAACCCTGCTGCTCAATATCGCAGCGCTGACGACAGCGCGCAGATTAGGGGAAAAATATGATTGAATTCTCCGCCATGACCCCTAATGAGCGTGTGGCCCATCTGGCCAAGACGCTTAAGAGGCGCAACAGGGCGCAAAAGCGGCTGAAATTCTATGGCATAGCGGCCATCACGTTTGCACTTGGCTTTCTCGTCACACTGTTGGGGACGGTGACAGCCAATGGCTATACCGCCATTCAGCAAACTGAGATCGCCGTTGATTTGACTCTCCCTGTTGCAGAATTGGCTGATGAAGCCGGCGTGATCGATATGGAGAAATCCGCTGATTTTAACTGGGACGGGATGATCAAAAAAGCCTTCCGGGAGCAATTCCCCGAAGTTTCGGGAAGGCAGGAAGAGCGAAATTTGGGCGATCTCATTTCTGCCAATGCCGGCTATGAGTTGCGCCGTGAGATTGAAAGATCAGGTCGCATCGAGAAGGCGAACGGTGTTTTCTGGGTCAAGTCATCCGATGATGTCGATATGCTCATGAAAGGCCGGATTGAC
>JBAJNM010000086.1 GCA_036881865.1 Parvularculales bacterium
GGCTGTTCTGACACGGGTGATTTGACAGATTTAGAGACGGACCCAACAACATAAAGGAATCAATCATGGCAAAAGAATTCGTACCCCCCAAAGTCTGGACCTGGAAAAAAGACACGGAAGGCAATTTTGCCAATATCAACCGGCCCGTCGCCGGTGCCACTCACGACGAGGAACTGCCAACCGGCGAACACCCGTTGCAGCTTTATTCCCTCGGCACACCCAATGGTGTCAAGGTCACCATCCTGCTCGAAGAACTGCTGGCGCTGGATGAGAGCGGCGCAGAATATGATGCGTGGCTGATTAACATCGGCGAAGGCAAACAGTTCGGCAGCGGTTTTGTGGCGGTCAATCCCAACTCGAAGATTCCCGCCCTGCTGGACAGAAGTACGTCACCACCGACCCGGGTTTTCGAATCCGGCGCAATCATGATGTATCTGGCAGAAAAATTCGGACACTTTCTACCGACCGCGCAGCCGGACCGCGCCGAGTGTCTGTCGTGGCTATTCTGGCAGATGGGAAGCGCGCCGTTTCTGGGCGGCGGGTTCGGTCATTTTTATGCCTACGCGCCGACCAAGCAGGAGTACCCCATCAACCGCTATGCCATGGAAGTCAAACGGCAGGCTGACGTTCTGGACCGTCGTCTGGCAGAGAATGACTATCTGTGCGGGGATGACTATACCATTGCGGATATGGCGAACTATTCCTGGTACGGCGCTCTGGTGCTGCACAATATTTACGATGCGTCCGAGTTTCTGGATGTTGCCTCCTACAAGAATGTGATCCGGTGGGCCGAGGCCATGGAAGCACGCCCTGCCGTGAAACGCGGCAGACGGGTCAACCGGGTCTGGGGTCCTGAAGAAAAAAGAGTTCCCGAACGGCACAGCGCAGACGATATAAAGTAACCGGACGCCGAAACCGCAACGCAGCACAAGGAGAGCCGACCATGTCAACCATCACGACCTCAGGATCGCTCCCCCTTGCCACAAAACTCGCCTACGGCTTCGGAGCCGTCGCATACGGCGTGAAGGACAATGCTTTTACGGTCTTTCTGCTGTTCTTCTACAGCCGTGTTGTCGGCATGCCGGCCGAACAGGTCGGGCTGGCCATCATGCTGGCGCTGATCATAGACGCCATTTCAGACCCGCTGGTCGGTCACATTTCCGACAATCTGCACTCGCGCTGGGGACGGCGCCATCCGGTCATGTATTTCTCGGCGCTCCCGGTTTCTCTCAGTTTTTTCTTTCTCTGGACTCCGCCCGACCTGACACCGGAGGCCATGTTCACCTACCTGCTGGTCATGGCGATACTGGTACGAACGCTGATTACTTTTTTCGAGGTGCCGAGTACCTCGCTCATTGCCGAACTCACCTCCGACTATGACGAACGCACAAAGGTGGTCGGGTTCAGGGGATTGTTCGGTTATCTGGGCGGCATTCTGTTCACGATTGTCTCGTATGTGTTTTTCTTCCCGCAAACGGAAGAGTTCTCGACGGGGCTGATGAACCCTGACGGATATATTCAATACGGTACGCTGGGTGCGGTTTTGATGTTTACCGCCATTCTGATCTCTTCTCTGGGTACGCATAACCGCATTCCCACGTTCAAGTCTCCTCCGCCAAAGCGGCCATTTGACCCGCGCCGGACCGCGCAGGAACTCAAACAGACACTGTCAAACCGGTCCTATCTGGCCCTGATGGGAGCAACGCTGTTTGCATCTACGGCAGGCGGGCTGCAACTGTCATCCGCCAATTACCTTTACACCATGTTCTGGGGTTTCACGTCAGAGCAGATCGGCATACTCAACATGTTCCTGATTATCAGTGCAATCATGGCGTTCATCATCACGTCAAGACTGGCGCGCAGGATCGGCAAGAAAAAAGCGGCCATCTTTTTCTTTGTGACAGCCGCTTCACTGGCGCCTGTTCCCTACATACTGCGGGTGATCGGATGGTTTCCGGAAAACGAGTCAGCCGCGCTGCTGCCGACCCTGATTACCATGGTGACCATTGATCTCGGGCTGTTTATCGCTGCCGGTATCACTATTACGTCGATGTTTGCCGATGTCGTCGAGGACAGCGAAAAAGTGACAAGGCGACGCTCCGAAGGGATCTTCTTCGCGTCACGGAAGTTTCTGGAAAAATCCGTTTCGGGGCTCGGCATTTTCATGACCAGCCTGGTGCTGGTCATGGTAGGGATTTCCGAAACGGCCGAACCCGGCTCGCTCGATGAGGCGACCCTGGCCCGCTGGGCGTTCGTCTATGCGCCGCTGTTGATCTTCCTGTATGCGTTCGCCATCACCTTTGTCTACCGTTACAGAATTGACCGGGCGGTCCACGAGGATAATCTTCGGCAGGTTTCTGAACGTGGATAGTGTTCGTTTACTGATAGGTCTGTAGTATGGGCTTCGCCGCTGCTAAAGCAGAGCGTCCAGCACGGAGCAAAAGACTCACAGGTTAATACTGATGGTCAGAGATATTCGTCCATCTGTCAAAACAGCCGGTGGCTATTTTGACCGGTTCGTCAAATCGTTCGCCGGACGATTTGACCCAGCAGAACCGACGGGCAAGATGGACGGGTTGACCGTTTGAACCCTTGAATGATTTGGTACGTCTAGTCCTCCGCACGCAAATCCGCCATCAGCTCATCGACGGAATCGAAAGTATCTGTTTCGCCGGAAGCAATTTCACTCAATGCTTTGCGACTACTTTCGCTAGGTGTCTTGACTTCAAAGGGAAGTCGATGCTCTCCAGTCATTCGAAACATGAGCGAACGGATAGCATACGATACCGATGAAACCACCTTGTTTGATGCTTTACCGACTCTTTGTTTTGTTTCTGTACCAATAGTACTGACATAATTAGACATGACGGCCTCCTAATATTGAGAAATCATAAGAGTCTATAAGAATTTATGGGACTATAAGGGAAATAACTGATTATACCCTAGCAGATTGCGGGTTTTTTTCAAATACATTAGTCAAGATTATTCGTCATTATTATTCGTCATTGAGAGTCAGAAGTATTCGTCCAGCACGGAGCAAAAGACTCACAGGTTAATACTGATGGTCAGAGATATTCGTCCATCTTTGTCGGTTCGGCCACCGGCAGAACCGACGGGCAAGATGGACGGGTTGACCGTTTGAACTATGTGCTTTTATACAGATAACCGGTATCGTACACTCTACTTTGACCCAGATGAACAGACCTATACGGAGAGAGAGCATGAATTATTTATCAACACTTACTATCGCTTTTGTAATGGCCTTTGCTTTTAGCGGACCGGCAGTTTTTACGTCATCTCCTGCCAATGCCGGGGACTGGTACTGCTTCAACTCTATGGGTATTGAATCGGAAGAAGAAAAGCATTGCTAATCTCCTGAACAAAGATTCAGGTTTCGGCATTAACGAAAGGAAAAAGACCATGAAGAACTTAACGGCTATGACCTTCGCAATCATGACGGCCTTCGCTTTTAGCGGACCGGCAGTTTTTACGGCTACGACCGCCAATGCCGCTGACCTTTACTGCTTCAGTGCCATGAATATTGAATCGGAAAAAGAAAAATATTGCTAATCTCCTGAACAAAGATTCAGGTTCCGGCATTAACGAAAGGAAAAAGACGATGAAGAACTTAACGGCTATGACCTTCGCAATCATGACGGCATTTGCTTTTAGCGGACCGGCAGTTTTTACGGTTACGACCGCCAATGCCGCTGACGAATATAAATGTTATTATGGCGGTGATTGCGGGCAAGATGAAGGTGAACGGAGACAGTGGGATTGGTGGTTAATTGAAGATCCGGAGACTCTTTAAACCGGAGATTCCCTATTATGCCACTACGCCACTTGCCGGAGCGGTGAGGCCGGTGCAGCAGTAACCGGAACGCCCTTTCAACAACCATCATACTTTTATTGCAATAAAACTGAGCCGCACATACTATAAACCCGGAAGAAGAACGGGGAGTATAGTTTATGCGGTGGTATCACTGGACAGGTTTAGCCATTCTACTCGGCGGCGCGGCCGTGGTGGGCGGAAACTACTGGGTGCAGAACCGCATGGCGGCGGCGATCATAAGCGATGCCGATATCGAAAGAATGCACCGGGCGGTTCAGGCCGAAGATGAAAGTGCCTTTACCATTCCGCCAAGCCAGACGCGGGACATGCCCGCAGTCAATCCGCTTCATAATGTGTATTTCGGAGAGTTGCACCTTCATACGCATTTCTCTTTCGACTCGTATATTTTCGGCAACCGTCTGACACCACACCAAAGCTATCAGTTTGCAAAAGGCCAACAGGTCAAGTCACGGGCCGGCGAGACAATGCAGCTCGCCGTGCCGCTGGATTTTGCCGCCGTTACCGATCACGCCGAAGGGTTTGCCCTGCCCCGACAATGCGCCTCGTCCACTACCGGACAATCGATGAGAGAACTTTGCGCACAAATGGAACGGCCCAATATCAACCTGTTCCTCAAACTGCGCGAAGCCGGAGAGAAGCGCCCGCCGGAGCCGGTCGCAGAGACGAGCGAGGCGGAAGATGCGGAGGCAAGGATTTTCGCCAGGGAAACATGGGCCGAGATTGTTGCCACCGCCAAGGCGCATAATGATCCGGGCCGGTTTACGACCTTTGCAGCATACGAATATTCGCCGCCGCTTCCCGACCGCGGAAAAATTCACCGCAATATCATCTTTCGCGGCGACAGTGTGCCGGACAGTGCCGTATCTGCTTTTGACGCGCCGACCGAGATTGATCTCTGGAAACAATTGCAGGCCGGATGCGAGTCACCCTGCGAGTTTATTACCATTCCGCACAACCTGAACAAGACATGGGGGCTGGCCTTCGCCAATCACACGATTGACGGTGACGTCTATTCCGAAGCCGACTGGCGCATGCGTGACCGGTTTGAGCCTCTGGTCGAGATGTATCAGATTAAAGGCAATTCGGAATGCGCACTCGGCGTGGGAACCACCGATGAAGAATGTGCATTCGAGCAATTCCTGCCGCGTTGCGAGGACGGTCAGACGACAGGCTGTGTGAAGCCGACATCAATGGCGCGTGACGGTCTGAAAAAAGGTCTGCAACTTGAGAATGAACTTGGTTTCAATCCGCTTGATTTCGGCATGATCGGGGCTACCGATAACCACAATTCAACGCCGGGGGATGTTGAAGAGTGGGACTACCGCGGTTCGACGGGTCTGATCAGTGCGACGGCCGAAAGACGTCTCAGCGCAGGGCCGGCGGGAGATTACAGAATTCTGTTCAATAATCCGGGAGGGCTGGCGGCGATCTGGGCACCGGAGAATACCAGAGATGCCCTGTTTGAGGCCATGAAGCGCAAAGAGGTCTATGCCACCAGCGGGACGCGCATCAGACTGCGGTTCTTCGGCAGTTTCACCTATGACGCCAATCTGGCGGACAGCGCCACCCTGCTCGAGACGGCGTATAGAGACGGCGTGCCCATGGGCGGGGTGTTGCCGGGCGCTAATGTGCCGCCCCGCTTTCTGGTCCACGCAATACAGGACCCGCTCAATGCACCGCTGGACCGCGTGCAAATTATAAAGGGCTGGGTTGAAAACGGCGAGAGTTTCGAATCCGTGCAGGATGTGATTTGCGCCGACGGACGCGCGATAGACCCGGAAACAAGACGCTGCTTCCCGACGATCGCCGGCGTCAATACGGACACATGCGAGTACGGAAAAAATTTCGGTGACGCAGAGTTGAAAACGATGTGGACCGATACGGATTACCGCCCCGGGCAGAAAGCGTTTTACTATGCGCGCGTGATTCAAAACCCGACCTGCCGGTGGTCAACTTATGACAGCCTTCGACTCAGGCAGGCACCGCCTAATCTTGTGCCGCCGGTCATTACCGAAATGGCGTGGTCGTCACCGATATGGGTGCGGTAATTTAGAATTGATGGCCGGTCATCGATAGGTTTGTGTAGTATTCGTCAAAACAGCCATCGGCTATTTTGACCCTTGTAAATTTAATATTGTGTGTTAAAATTGCAAGGATGTATCAAAGAGAGCTGACACAAAAAATTATTCACAGTCTCAGCCAAAATCCCGCCGTGGCCATCCTTGGGCCACGCCAGATTGGCAAGACAACTCTTGCCCATGAGATTGCCAGGGGAAAACCCTCGGTGTATCTGGACCTCGAAAACCCGGAGGATTTTCAGAAGCTGAAAGACCCGGCCCATTATTTAGGGCTTCATGCCGATGAGCTGGCCATACTTGATGAAATCCAGTGCTATCCCGACCTGTTTATGTCATTGCGCGGTATCATTGACGCCAGACGGCGCGAGGGGCGGGGCAATGGCCGCTTTCTGATTCTCGGGTCGGCTTCAAATGAATTGCTTAAACAAAGCTCCGAGAGCCTTGCCGGCCGCATTCACTACTCAGAGCTGACGGGGCTGAATCCCTTTGAGATCGAAAAACCCGATGGAGTGCCATTACAACAACTCTGGATGCGCGGCGGGTTCCCGGACAGCTATGCTGCCGCAGACGATCACACCAGCCATAGCTGGCGGCAGAACTTCATCCGGACTTATCCGGAGCGTGATATCCCCCAGCTGGGTCCACGTATACCGGCCGCCACACTTATGCGCTTCTGGACAATGCTTGCGCATACACAAGGCGAACTGCTGAACGCCTCGAAGCTGGCAAGTTCTCTGGGTGTGGAGAGTGTAACGGTCAGCCGGTATCTGGACCTTATGGTTGATCTGTTACTGGTTCGCAGACTGGAGCCCTGGCATGGGAATATCAAAAAACGGCTGGTTAAATCGCCACGAACTTATGTGCGGGATAGCGGTGTCGTGCATGCGTTACTGCAAATCCCCGACTACGAGGCGCTGTTAGGGCATCCCATTCTGGGTAAAAGCCGGGAAGGATTTGTCATTGAAACTATTATTAATGCATTGCCTTCGGGTGCTCATCCCTTTTTCTATCGCACAGCAGCGGGAGCCGAGATTGATCTGGTTATTGAATTCGGACCGAATGAATATTGGGCCGTCGAAATCAAGGCCAGCCGGACACCAAGCCTTAAAAAGGGGTTTCATATAGCGTGTGAGGATTTACAGGCGAAACGGAAATTTGTCGTTTATACCGGTGAAGACAAATTCTCCACCAGCCATGATACAACCATCCTATCGCTCGCACATTTCATTGAAGAATTGAGGGACGGTTGATAGTGATGGTTGTTCACCGGCTGTTTTGACACTAGAAAAAAAGTACCTGAAGGCCCAGATGAAAGTAATCAATATCCTCTATGTCCGAAGAAAATGTAAAGCGGTCCCAGCCGAGACTGACATATACGGGGTTGTTCCACATGGGGTTGTCCGCGCTCCGGATGCGGTATGACACATCAACACCGTAGTACACATCGCTGCCATCATCGCTCAGGTTAATCGTCTGACCGCCGCTTGAAAGGTTTCCATCAACATTCCAGAAATGAACGCCCAGTTTCGGGGTTACGGAAAACAGGTCGGCACCCGGAACGGGAACGTCGTAGGCGATGAACGGACCGAATGATATGGATTCAGACATGGCCAGACTCTCGGCAATGTTGGGACGGGTATTGCCGTCGGGAATGGAATTGTCACTCCGGGGGGGCCCCAATTCACCATCTACGTCATCATCGGAGGACAGGCCAAAATAGGTCAGGCCGGCCAGAAAACCGTACCGGTGTCTGAGCCCGACTGACAGCTGGAAGCCGTATTCGTTAACTTTTGCCCCGGTTACCGTAGTGGTCGTCGTGGTTCCGGTGATGAAGCCGCTGTCTGACCTGATCAGGCCAAAGGACGCATCGATGAAGGGCTTGACCGGGTAGTCTGACCGGGGGCTATCGAATTGGGATTGAGAACTATCGTACCGGGGCAGAGGGTTCCGGTGCCGGGATTGAGGGCTATCGTATTCGGGCTGTACGCTATTGTACCGGGACTGAGCATGGGACGCGGACGGCACAGCCAACGTCAGTGCAAGAAGGGTTAGAGCAAGAAGGAGAGAGGCCGCACCAATTTTGCCGATAAAATGTTGCATGTGGCCCTCTTTCTTTATTTGCAAAAAAGCCGTCCAGATGCGGGTTACCTTATTTCCTTTTTAGTTTTTTCATCCGCCACGCGTGTTCCGCGGATGATTCACATAAATCGGTGACGACCACGCACGATGCTCGACAGGGGACAGACAATTTTCCGATGCCGGTGTCCGGTAATCACCATGGCACGGGTTGACCTTGACGCAAATTCCCTCTTCGTCATATTCACAACGCAGATTGGCCCCGTTTACGGTTTGCATCGGCTCCTGTATGGCACGCACATAATAAAGCCGGTGACGCCCGTCTTTCATAAAAGCATTATCTTTAAACTCGACGGTGCACCCTCCCCTGCCGGTACAGGGAATGACTTTCCAGGGGTCTTCAATCAGATTTGCAACGTCCTCACCGGGATCGTTTTGAGGCGTGATGCGTATAACCTCGATGCGCGTAATTTTATGACGCTCACCGGACGGATTGTAACATTCGCCGCTACACAGCGTCTCAAGGCGCTCCGCCGGCAAGCCTGCGGAGGCAAAGTCAGGACAGCCGGGTTTTTGCTTCAGAGACCCTGCAGCACGCACCCGAAAAGACGGTACCTTGCGGACGTCCACTTCGCTCCCCATAGGCGCGTCGGACGCACCCCCGCCCTGCACCAGATCAAACCACAACATAATGCGCGGGCCACTGGTGCCGTAAACCTCCCGGCGCTTCATGGCGGCCCATATTTCATCCCGCGTGCGGCCTTCGGAATGAACGGCCGCCAGTCCTCCGGTTACAAAAAACGACGCCTGACGTTCAAACTCCAGCCGTTGAAAGCCTCCCAGCTCCCCCAGTCCATCCAGAGAGAGCGCTGCGGATTCAGCCACGGGTTCTTTAGCCGCACCGCGCAACCGGTCGGCCCATTGCTGCGTCACACCTCCCGCCGCTTCAGTGTTGTAGAACCGGTCATATTCCTTATATCCCGTTCCGGGCCGGGCGTAATGATTGTCGCTGGCGGCAATAAAGCCCCAGCGAAACCGTTGCGGCGATGACGGATCATCAAAATTGGCAACCGCCAACCCGTATTGCGCCGACCCTTTGGGGCGGTAATTAAATGACGGCACAAAACAATCACGGCATTGACCGGAATCAAGCCAGTCCTCCGCAACGGCTCCCGGAACGGTCAGATGACCGCCGACGCCCGCATAAACATAATTCTGCCGCGCCTGAACGGCGCGGGAGTCACACTCCTCTTCGCCTAATCCTTCATCCATACAGCGCCCGCGAATAATCTCTCCCGCCTGCCAGCACGACGGTAAATAGTCCCCCGTCGGTTCGGGGCAGACATAATTTTCATACCCCTGACCTGCCCCTGATGCGTCCGATAAAGCAGACGCCAGAAACGGTTTATAGCGGTCCGAATTGCCATGGCCGGACATGATCTCTATCAGGGTCTGGGCCTCGGGACGCATTTCGGCTTTCAACTGTCTATCCCAACCGGACCCGGGCGGCGTATAGAAACCCCACGTCGTCCCATGGGGAATGATGATGTTTTCCACTCCCTGAGATTCAAGGCGCGCAACCAGATCAGCCGGTGTCGCCGCCTCCTCATAGCAATCAGCCGGCAAATCTTTAGAGGGCACCCCCGCATCACACGCCGGCACGGATGCCGCCTCCTGTGCGAAGGTCACGAAATCATAATAGATCTGCCGGTTGTCAAAATCCAGAAACGGGATAATCGGCGGCAACAAGCCCCCCGTTCCGCTCCGGAGGGTCGTACCGGAAAGACCCGCCGAGGCAATGGCACGCGCCGCGACAGCATCATCATCCTGCTCTTTGAAAATAACATTCTTATGGCCGTAATGGTCTTCGGGCGTTGGCCCGACCTGGGTCCACTCGAAGCCCAGAAAAGCCGTCACATCCGGGTCGCGGTCATCGCCCGCCATGGCATTGCACTGACGGATAGACTCTTTTGTCTCCCGCCAGCGTTGAGGCGAAGACGCCTCGGCGTGGTCGGTGACGGACCAGAAATCCAGCGACGAACAATAGCGCGCAAAATCACAGGCATCCGCGACAGGGCTCGCACCCCGCCCCCCCAAAATAGGCAACGACAGAAAAAAAGCATCCGTTGAAAAGGTGGTATGGACGTGCAAATCCCCAAACAATATCTGCCTGGGGGCGGACACACCCAAAGAACGCGCCGCCCTTCTTTGCACGGTCGTCCGCTGTGACACGATGGTTTTGGGGAGCGCCTGCCCCTCAATGACTCCCGGCCCCCAATGATTGCCCAGCAGACCGAAGGTGGCAGACAGCACATAGCCCCCCACGACGACAACAATCGAAACTAACAGACCTGCAATGGTATAAAGGACTTTACGCATCAAATTTTCCTCTCTCTCCGGTGGGCCGGTCTCTATTATAGAGGTCCGTCTTTACCAATACCAGAGGAACCATAGAGGCGCACCCTTGCCATTGATTTTGCCATATCAAGGCGGAAATGATATAAGGGACACCCAATATACGGGGTACCTTATCCATACAGGAGGACGTGATCATGGGGTCTGAAACAACCGGAAAATACGGATCAGCGGCGGCGCTGGCTCTTGGTTTTGCGCTGACATCGCTCGGGGCGTGCGGCGGCGGGGGCGGTGGCGGCGGAGCTCCGGCCGGAACGGGGCTGATGGACCCGCAACTGCA
>JBAJNM010000087.1 GCA_036881865.1 Parvularculales bacterium
TGCCGAGCGAGCTGGGTGCGGCGAAGACCTGCAGGAGGAGCCATGCTCCAAGAACGACAAAGGCAGGAATATAGATCCAGCGAATGAAGATGATAATAACCATAAAGACCCGCACTTTTGCGCGCGGAAAAATAAGAAGATAGGCGGCCAGCACTCCGGCGATGGCTCCCGATGCGCCGACAAGCGGTGTCGCATCGCCGGGATTAACGGCAACATGGGCCAGCGACGCCGCGATGCCGCAAAGCAGATAGAAGACAATGAAGCGTATGGCCCCCATTTTGTCTTCGACATTGTCTCCAAAGATCCACAGATAGAGCATGTTGCCGCCAAGATGCAGCCAGCCGCCATGCAGAAAGGTTGAGGTCACCAGCGAAAGCTCAGGCGGAATGGCGGCTATTTCGTGAGGCAGAGTGGTCTGGCCCGTGATAAGTGCCGGAATGGCGGCGTATTGGAGCATGAACAGGCGCCCGTCATAAGGGCTCGCCAGCTGAAAGATAAAGACAATGATGCAACCAAATATGAAGAGCCATGTTACAACAGGCCATGACTCAGGCTCGTTATCATCATAGAGAGGTAGAAAAAACAAGAGACTTTTCGCCTTCCTTTGGCTTGGTTATCCCTGCATCAGGGTTGAAAAAGCGTGAAACTTTGTTATGCCATAGTTTGGTGACGGGGGCATGGTGAAACTGGTAAACACAGCGGACTTAAAATCCGCCGCCGTAAGGCTTCCCGGTTCAAGTCCGGGTGTCCCCACCAGCCGACCCTTTTAAAGGGTTTGACATCCTATCAAAAATCACATATTATCTATTCATATCAACAGATTAACCCTATCAAAGGGTATCAGAGGATATCATTGAATATCAAACGAGTGCGGGTAGATTTGCGGGTAGATTCGAATTTCTTGAAATACATAAATTAATCTACCCGCAAAGTGCTTTATTATCGTTATAAATCAAAGGGTTACACGAAAGTATAGAAATAAAAAACTTAGTAAAAACAAAGGCTTAGTATCATTTCTGCTCCACTGATACTGAATCTGAACGGGGCGAAAATGAATCATATTTGATTCTGTGATCATGGAGGTCAAAATTGGGACTACTGACAAACTCACAATG
The DNA here is from genome assembly GCA_036881865.1 of Parvularculales bacterium. Taxonomy (NCBI): domain Bacteria; kingdom Pseudomonadati; phylum Pseudomonadota; class Alphaproteobacteria; order Parvularculales; species Parvularculales bacterium. The sequence goes on from JBAJNM010000087.1 coordinate 1,116, forward strand.
CAAAAACGCCAAACCTGATGATGGCAAAGGTAAGAAGCTAAGGGATGGGGATGGGCTTTATCTGATAGTGACCGATGCCGGCGGAAAGGTCTGGCATTTCAGATGCCGAATCCATGGCAAAGAACAAACTATTTCATTTGGCCCCTACCCCGCCGTGTCGCTACATAAAGCCCGTGAGAAAAAAGACAAGGCTCGAATACTCCTTGCTGATGGCAAAGATCCACGTTTAGAGCGCAAAAAGGATGCATTATCAAAAAGAGATGAATCCGAAAATACTTTTAAATCTGTGGGGCAGAGGTGGGTTGAAAGCAAAAGACATATTTGGTCTGAAGGCCATTATCTCAGAACCAAATCCAGGCTGGAGGATAAGTTGATTGTCCATATCGGCGACTATCCTATGGCCGAGATTACGAGTAATCCCAAAATATTGCTCGATGTGTTGCGTATTTCCGAGAAAAAGGGAAAATATGAAACCACTCAGAGAGTCAAAGCTATTGCGGGAAGGGTATTTAAATTCGCCGTTGCCGAAGGTATTACGGGTGTACGCAACATCGTTCCAGATTTGCATGAGGCATTTACCGCACCTAAAAAGAAGCATAGGGCAGCCATCATTGATCCAAAGGGGGCCGGGCGCCTGATGCTGGCTCTAGACACCTATGAAGGGTCTCCGATCGTTTGCTCTGCTCTCAAGCTTGCACCACATGTCTTTGTCAGGCCGGGTGAGTTGCGACATGCCGAATGGTCAGAATTCGATTTTGATGAAAGGCAATGGATGATTCCGGGTGAAAAGATGAAAATGGGTGATGACCATATTGTTCCGCTTAGCAATCAATCCATAGAACATTTACGCTTTATCCAAAGGTACACAGGGGGTGGGCGTTATGTATTCCACAGTGCTCGATCAATTGACCGTCCGATGAGCGAGGCAGCAGTTCTTGTGGCGCTGCGGAACATGGGATATGAAAAGCACGAAATGACGGGCCATGGATTTAGGGCAATGGCCCGGACTTTGATCGCTGAGCAGTTGGAATTGCCTAGTGAATGGATTGAGGCACAACTTGCCCATGCCGTTCGGGACCCTCTTCGCGGCGCATATAATCGCACTAAGTTTCTTAAGCAACGTATCAAGATGATGCAGAAATGGTCGGACTATCTGGATCAATTGAGGGCTGAGGCTGCAAGATACTCTATAGCAGCACAATAGCATAGTTTGGGCGGTGAGTGGCTGTTGCTCTGATCGTCCTATTCTTCAATTTCTCATCTCCGGGACGGAGAATTCTAAAGGTCAGAATCCTCCTTATTTCTGCGGGATTTAGGCCCTCAGTTTCAACTCGTACCCGTAACTCGTATTCGAAAAGTTTTTTTGTTGATTCAGTCTAACTTTTTTCTCCTATCAGATACAGGCTGTTTCAGTATGATGGTGTCAATTCGAAGAATGGGTTCGGATTTGAATTAAACGCCTAAGGTTGTTTGGTAATGAAGCAGGGTTCGATTTCACATCCCACCACGTTCTCTGTGCGGGAGTTCAAATTGGATATTCGATTCAAATTGCATCTAAAATAGCATTGATTGAATTATCTGAAAGTCTAGGTCGATACCAATCAAAATTCTACAATCCTCAACCACTTGGATAATATTTCCCTAATTCTATTGCTATAGATCGTTATTTCATTGGTCGATAAGCAATATTCAATTTTTCTAATTGACTGCCTATATTTTTGTGGGTTTGGATTATCAAAAGAAGGGGAGATATCAAAATGGTTAATCGACGTGATTTTTTAGAAACATCAGCTATGACGATGGCGGCTGTCATAGCTTCCAAAAACGGGATTTTGCCTAAACATGCAGATGCAAAATCACTATCAGAAATTATTGTAAATTCAGAGTCGGATGTCTTTTATCGCAACCGGCTTCCAGATTACCAAACGCCTCTAGATAACCCTGTCTTTGGTAAAGATGTTAATCTGTTTGACTGGAATTTCACAGAACTTGTGACTAGCGCCACAGAGGGCAAATTTGGTGAAAGCGGTATGCCTGCTAATTTTAGCACCTATAATGCAATACCAGAAGGTTATATTGGAATGCCTGTAGCGATCATTGGCGCAGGCTCTGCTGGTTTGGCAACGGGCTATGAATTGATGAAGCTTGGATTAAAGCCGGTATATTTTGAAATGCAGACTGAAACCATTTCAGACGGCACGGTCTTTGCCCGTCCGTTTGGGCGTATCTACAGCTGGGATTATGGCGGAAAAAATATTATAGAAGGTGCCGGTGCCGGTTGGTTTCCACAAGACATATTAACACCCATAACGGCTATGCCAAATACTCACAATACCCATGCTTGGGGGCGCCGCGTAGTTGAACTTGGAGGTATGCGTTTTCCTGCAACTCACCTTACATTGCGCACCTACACTGATTCTGTCTTTAGGGGTGACTATTATTTTGGTAAACCGTATCCATCGCCTTGGACACCATTTAGAGATCCAGGCTTGTACAAAACAACCAACACACCAAATTCAGACCGAGGCGGTGTTGTTTCACCAAACGATAATGACACAATTATCTATGATACCGTTTATCATACCAAAGGTATTTTCAAGACCAGATCAAGCGAGAATCCGCCAACTAAAGGTGGGTATTCAGAAAGAGACGTTGTCAAGGCGGGGACAACACTAAAAGAGTCAAACGCCGCTGTATACAATCTGACATATAAATATTTTGATCTACTTTTCGGGGATACAAACTCCAGCAACCCTTATGTTGGAATATTAACGCCAATTTTAGAATTTTATTCACAATATTCTAAGAACCCATCTCAGGATCTCAGTTATAAAATAGCTCAAGAATGGCAGGTCCTGCTACGTAAATATGATAAGATGTCCTTGAGGGAGGTTTTGATTGAAGCCGGATGGCAGGATTCGCCTGCATATGGCGACAATAAATGGGGCGAGCAAGGCTTGTCACTATTGGAGATGTTTGGAGAAATTGGTACGGGGACAGGACCATTTGCGATGTTCTATTATTCATCGTTTATGGAATTGCTGAGAATTGCTCTGCAGGCAGCGGACTCAAATCAAGATTATTTTCTTGGCGGAGCTGGTTATCAACTGCAACCGTTTCTGACGCATTTCACACCTACGAGAAGTGATGAACCAACCTGTCTTTGGAATGAAACATATAAAAGTGTTATAACGGATAAAGTCATAGCTGTAGAAGCTGATGACACTGGCGGTATTAAGATAACGACTGAAGATGCTCAGAATGTTCAAAAATCTTATACATTCACAGCGGCTGTTGTCACAGCGGGCCCGGCGGCGATGCGAGCAACAAATTTGTTTCCAACACCTGACCACCTAATACCTTCTAGGGCTGTTTCATATATAAAGCGCGTCAGAATTAACAACAACAGTAAAGTTGCAATCAATTTTCCAAATTTACCTAATCAGCCGTATAGCCGTGCATTCTGGATGAACCGTACGATGGATAACCCTGATGATCCAATAAATGATTTGATAGTGACCACACTTACGGATAAAACGATTCGCCAAATATATACTTTTGACAATTATCATTGGGCGACTGTTGTTACTGAAGGAAGAACAAACACTCTATTGGGATCAGGTACGCTTATGTTGAATTATGGTTGGGATTATAATGCTCAATCATGGACCGCAGACAATGACGTTGACGCTGTACGTAAGGCATGGCGTCAAATGGATGATATTTATGAATTTGAAGGCATGTATGATCAATACCTTGAATGGGCCATAGAACATAAACAGTATTCAGTAATTGTTTGGGAGAAAATTGATGGCTTTAATGCAGCATGGAGGATGGCGCAGCCAGGTCGAGCTACAATTTATGGAGATCCAAATGCGGATAAGAGAGACCAATTTTCCGAATTTCAGTCAATGCAGACTTTCGGCATGACTAGTTATAACTTCAATACAGATAAATATACAGGCTTGTTCATCGCAGGTGAGGCATCAGCATCGCCTGGGCTTAGTGGTTGGGTTGAAGGCTCTATTCAAACTGGATTGCAATCAGTTGCAGGTATTGTGAAGTATTTGAATTCTAAAGCTCCGACACCTTTGCATCCAAATATGCCTGAGGGTTCATCTTTTGCACTCCATGCTCATCCAGGCAGAACACCACTGGACACTTGATATTCTTTTACTGTTCGGACAGAGCACTTATAAATATACAATAAAAGGCATGCGCGAATTAATTAGGTTTACAATATGTCATTAATATCGGCAACCTCTAAGGTAATTATTGATAACGAGCAATATCGGCTTACCTTATGGTCATTCGAGGTTGGCCAAGAAACAGGCTGGCACACACATGAGATGGATTATGTTGTCATGCCTCAAGTAACGGGCAAGGTTAAATTACAACACCCGGACGGCAGCGAGACTTTTGCCAATATGTCGCCTGATAACCCGTATTTTCGAGAGGCTGGAGTCCAACATAATGTCATCAATGCCGGTGAAGAGCCCTTGTCTTTCCTTGAGTTGGAATACAAATCATAGGGTCAGATCATTTCGCATAAACTCTGCAAATGCATGAGTTGCAGGTGATAATTCTGAATTGAAAGCCCACGCTATTCCTACATCCATACTCGGGACCGGTGTTGCCAATGGCACGGCTTCGACTCTCTGTCCTTCCAGGGACCACGGACGATACACCATGTCAGAAAGAATCGTTATTCCCATGCCGCTTGCTACCATGGAACGAACAGCTTCAACTGAAGATGTTTTCATGATGATATTGGGGCGTACATTGGCTTCGTTCCAGTAGCGCTGGGCGGCATTGGCTGCTTCGTCGACAGTCAACATGATATAAGGCTCTTCCGTCAGGTCACTTAGGGTGATTTGGCTCCTCTCGAGCAGAGGATGCCCGCTGAATAGCCATAAACGTCGCGCAGAACGAAACAGTGTTTCATAAGTCAGATTTTCCTGATCAGCAATATTGGATGTCAATATTACTGCAATATCGAATTCTCCGGAGACAAGACCTGCCTCGATTTCGGGACGTGGTGCTTCTATTGGCTGGATATTCACATCGGGATAGTTACGGGCGAATCTTTCAAGATAGCGCGGGAGAAAATAGCCGGCGACCGTATAGGTCATGGCAAGACGCAAATCTCCTTTTGCAGAAGCATGAATATCACGAGGGGCGTGGAGGGCTTCATTGACTGCTGTGAATATGCGTTCGGCATGACGGAGAAAAAGAGTGCCGTTCTCGGTCAACTGTAATCCGCGTGAGTTCCGGGTAAACAATGGGTAGCCAACCATATCTTCAAGCTGCTTGATCCCGCTTGTAATAGCGCTCTGGGAGATGTTTATTTCGCGCGCCGCACGGGAGACCTGACCCGATCGTGCGGTTGCGATGAAATAACGAATATGCCGGAGATTGGGTTCCATCTGATTTTATCAACTCTAATATCTATAAAAATGAAATCATTTACGAGTGTATTCCACCCGGAAAAGGGTTATCAAGGGATAATATAACAGAAAAATCCAGAATATCAGGGAAAAATCACAAATATTTTGATGGCCGGCAGACAGGGCAGGAAGTCATCGAGATTCAGAAATGTTCATATTTTTCGATAATAGTTTACCTGATATTGAATTTGCAACGATTACCAATCATAGAGAATATAGACTACCAGCCTCAAGCTTTAATCAACGTGAACCGTTGTTTGCTCTTGGGGCAACCGTATAAAGACCCAACAAATGGAGGATTATTATGAAAAAGAGAAAATTCCGTATCAGCCCAGTTGCGCTTGCAGTATCAGCAGTCATGACAATGGGCTTTTTTAACGGAACCGGTGCCAATGCAATGGACTGGTTCCCCTACAGTGTTGAAAGCTGGAATCCGCCTTTCAACATGGAAAGTCCCCGCAAGAGCGTCGATTACAAGCCGCTCGATAAAGCAAAAAAGAAGTGGGAGATCTGCGTATCATTCCCGCATATGAAGGACGCTTACTGGCTTGGCGTGAATTACGGTGTTGCATCCGAGGCTGAAAGACTGGGCGTCAAAATGCAACTCGTTGAAGCCGGTGGTTATACCGAGCTCAACACCCAGATCAGCCAGATTGAGGATTGCGTTGCCGCTGGCGCTGATGCTGTCGTCATTGGTGCTATTTCCTTTGACGGGCTGAATAATCTTGTCAGTGAGATTCGCGGCAAGGGCATTCCTGTGATTGATGTCATCAACGGCATGTCTTCGGATAAACTTTCGGCAAAATCTCTTGTCTCGTTTGGCGAGATGGGCGGCAAAGCCGGTGAATTTCTTGCAAAGAAGCATTCTAGCGGCAAGAAGGTCAAGGTCGCCTGGTTCCCCGGCCCCGCAGGTGCAGGCTGGGTTGAGGCGGGCAATACCGGCTTCGTAGATGGTGTCAAGGGTAGTGCCGTTGAAATCGTCGATACCAAATACGGTGATACCGGTAAGGAAGCCCAGTCGGCACTTGTCGAGGATGCCCTTGAAACCTATCCCGATCTGGATTACATCGCCGGCACCGCCGTGACTGCGGAAGCAGCCATTCCGATTCTGCGGTCCCGCGGACTCGAAGGCAAGGTCAAGGTGGTCTCGTATTACTTCACCCCCGGTGTTGATCGCGGGATCCAGCGTGGCCAGATCCTCGCAGCCCCGACCGATTCCACGGTGATTCAAGGCCGGATTGCCATTGATCAGGCTGTCCGAATTCTTGAAGGCGAGGACTATCACAAGCATGTCGGTCCTGCCCTTTATGTGGTGACAACTGACAACCACGGCAGTTTCGATAAAACCTCAACACTGGCACCTGACGGCTTCAAGCCGATATTCCGTATAGAGTAGTTATCGTAACGTTGAATGTGGTAGGCGGAAAATGTCCAACCACTTGATTTCCTCCAAAGCGCTCACCAGGGATTTTCCTGGTGTGCGTGCTTTGGATTCCGTGGATTTTGACCTTGAACCCGGTGAGGTTCATATCCTGTTCGGTGAGAACGGGGCGGGAAAATCGACCCTGATCACCATTCTCTCCGGAGCCATCAGGCCGACTTCGGGGGAAATCCTGATGAAGGGCAAGACGATAAATCCTGCATCGGTGCATGAAGCCCGGCAATACGGCATCTCGGCTGTGTATCAGGAGTTCTCACTCATTCCCGAATTAACTATCCAGGAAAATGTCTTTCTCGGTGCGGAAATGCGCCACGGGGCATTTCTCGACAAGTCCGGGATGAAGAAGGAATCCGGCAAACTGCTTAAACAACTCGGCTTCAACCTTGATCCGGAACGAAGGGTGGACACCCTGAGCCGGGCGGAACAGCAAATGGTTGAGATCGTCAAAGCCTTTCGCTCAAAGGTTTCGGTGTTGATTCTTGACGAGCCGACCGCCAGTCTGACAGACCATGAAATCAGACAGCTTTTTGCATTAATCAAAAAGTTGAAGAAACGCGGCGTGGGCATCATTTACATCACCCACCGCATGGCGGAAATATACGAAATCGGCGACCGCGTCACAGTATTGCGGGACGGTTGCAGGATTGAGACATTGAAAGTCTCGAAAGCCGATGACAAAACGCTCATCAGGCTGATGACCGGCCGCGAGGTCGGGGCAATTTTCCCTAAAATCAAACTGCCTGAACCAGGTCCGGAGGTTCTTGCGCTTGACGGGATAACCACACGCGGCGGCGGTGTAAAAGATGTTTCAATGAATTTGAAGAAAGGGGAGATTGTGGGACTGGCCGGACTTGCGGGCTCGGGTAAATCAGCCGCCATGCAGGCCGCTTTCGGACTTCTGCCCGTCACATCGGGGAAAGTGAGGCTCAAGGGCGAAGATGTGAGGGGAAGTCATCCTGCGAAACTGATCAGGCGCGGCATGATTTACCTGCCTGCGGACCGCAAGAATGAAGGGCTTATGATGCGGCGATCGGCCGGCGAGAATATGCGGCTGGTGTCGTTGGGGCAGCTGCCGCATCAGAACAACTGGTTCATTGACGCAAAAAAAGAAAAGCAGAGTGTTGGGTCACTTGCAAAAATGCTGAAACTCACTCCCAATCAGCCTGCACGTGAGGTTGACCACTTCTCCGGCGGCAATCAGCAGAAAGTCATGCTGGCCCGCAGCATCGCACAGGATTTTGACGTTATTATTTTCAACGATCCCACAGTCGGGGTTGATGTCGGAACCCGGGCCTCAATATACCGATTTATTGCCGACCTTGCCAAGGCGGGTACCGCAATTATTATTATTTCTTCCGACCTGATTGAGGTGATAAACTTATCAAGCCGCGCCTATGTCTTTTCACGCGGTCGCATTAAGGCCGAAGTTTCAGGCAGGGCATTGAATGAAAAAACCATGCTGACCCATTTCTTTGAAGACGAAAAGGATTGCGCGTAATGGAAATGACCGAAAACCGCGCCGTTATCGTGATCAAGAAAATGTTCATCAAACTCGGGATATTGCCGTTTTTGCTGATCATCGCGGTTATTCTTTTTGCGTTGATGTCGGATAACTTTCTCTCTGGCCGCAATTTGATGAATGTGCTGCGGCAGTCCGTTTATCTTATCATGGTATCAATGGGTCAGATGTTTGCCCTGCTTACCGGAGGCTTTGATCTTTCTGTTGGCACAACCCTTGCCGTGTCATCGGTGGTGGGGGCATTGGCCATGGTTGCCGCCTATACCGCCATGCCGGAGTCGGTCTATCTTGCCATATCCTTGGGTATTTTCGCCGGAATCTGTGCGGGAACACTGATCGGTGTTGCCAATGCCATTGGTGTGGCTTTTTTCAATGTGTCGCCATTTATGATGTCTCTGGGGATGGCATCAGTTGGATTCGGGATCGCGTTGTATCTGACGGGAGGTGTGCCTGTCTATGGCATGCCGGTTGAGTTTGGCAATATCTTCGGCTTTGGCAGTATGCTCGGCATACCGGTTCCGATTTGGGTTGTTGCCGTTATTGCCGTATTCTTGGCTGTGTTTCTCTACAAGACACCATATGGGGTCTATTTCTATGCGGTGGGCAGCAACAGCAAGGCCGCCCATCTTTCCGGCATCAGTGTGCGCAAGACGCTTTTCTCAACCTACGTGCTGTGTGCGGGCCTGGCCGCAACCACGGGGATGTTGCTGACCGCAAGACTGGATACCGGTGAAGCCAATATAGGGGCCTCAATGCCGCTTGAAAGCATTGCTGCCTGCGTCATTGCCGGCGTCTCGCTGCGTGGCGGGATCGGCAGGCTTGAGAATGTCATCCTCGGCGGTCTCTTTATAGCGCTTGTCCAGAACGGAATGAATCTCGCGCGCATTGAGAGTTATCTGCAAACGGTTGTTCTAGGTGTATTGCTGATTCTGGCAGTGGTCGCAGATCAGCTGAGACTGCGCCTGATTGCTTCGGTAAAAGGATGAGGAGGGGCGGATGAAGTGTGATTTGAATTGCGATATGGGTGAAGGATTCGGGCTTTATAAAATTGCTGATGATGCCGGGATCATGCCGCATATCACACAGGCCAATGTTGCCTGCGGGTATCATGCCTCTGATCCTAATCACATGCGAGACACCGTGGAACTTGCAAAGAAACA
>JBAJNM010000088.1 GCA_036881865.1 Parvularculales bacterium
GGAGTTCAATCGCTGGGGCTGGAGGCAGATTCTTGAGAACCGCGGACTTGACATCGCGCAGCCGGAAGTTTGTGCTGCCGGCGGGATCAGCGAGTATCTACGCATCCTCGCGCTATGTCATTCCCATTTCACACCTGTCGTCAATCACGTCTGGGGTTCTGCGGTTGCGGTGGCGACCAACTTGCAGCTTCTTGCGGCAATGCCGGATCTGCCCGGCGGCCTGAACCCGTGGGAGCCGATGCTCGAATTTGATACCACTGACAACAAATTCCGTGATGAGTTGCTACTCGAGCCTTTGGACATACAGGGGCAGGTCAAATCGCAGGACGGCTATGTCAGAATACCTGATGCGCCGGGCATTGGCGTTGAGCCGGACCCGGACTTCATCGCAAAGCATGAGTTGTCCCTGTAGATGCGTGACGTAGATGCGTGACGAGGAAACCATGACAGAAATCACCGGCACCAGAGCCGTCATTGCTATTGCGGCATTGCCATCATTTCTGAAACTTCCAGCGTGCCCCCATATTTTAGGTGAGGACAGCTTTTAAGTACATCCAGTGCATGATCAATATTTTCAGCTTCCAGAATTGAGAAGCCCGCAATGGGGTGCGGTGAACCTGATTCAGAAACCCCATTATCGGTCAGCACTTTTGTAACCCCTACAGGCGTGCCCGGGTTTACGAGTGCCGAACCCAGGCCTGTAGCCCATGCTTTCCACTCCTCCATACCCTTTTGGCCTTCTTCGGGTAATTCTGGCTTCCTTCCGCCGTGATAGGTAAATAGAAATTGTGGCATCGTTTTACTCTTCTCAATATTTTGACATATAATCCCAAGGGTTGACCACCCTGTGAATTAGCTCAGCCTGAATGCTAGGTCGTGACCAGTTCTGCGTCAATTCGGATAATTAATTTAGATAATGGAAACTCGAAGTGCCATTGATAATGAAGAGAGGACCTTCAGTGAAGAGAGTTTCAAACATATATAACGGTTCCGATTTTTTCAGAAGATTGATTTCGAAATGAATTCCGGACAGCAAGATAGTGATACGCATTCTGGCAACGGAATGGTCGACATCCTTAAAATGGCCATCCCACTGGGATTGGCGAATATAACCATTGTTGGGAACTCCGTTGTTGATACAATAATGGTGGGAAATATAGGGTCGTTTGAACTGGCAACGGTTTCTTTGGCCCTGCAGGTCTTTTTGCTTGTTGTAATTTTTGGTGAGGGCCTCGCGCTTTCATTTTCGCCTCTTTTCACCGAACAGCTGGGCAGGGATGATGCGCGGGGGAAATACCGCATTCTGGAAGGTAATCTGATTGTTGCCGTATTATTCAGCATATTGGCAACGCTGATCCAGTATAACGCTGCGGATATTTATCTGTTACTTGGGCAAGACCGCTCGATTGCTGAATATTCCGTTCAATATAATAAGATTATCGCCTTTGGTATTCTTCCGGTTCTGGTTTTTGTCATATTCTGGGAATTGGCATGCATTTATGACAAGGCCAATATGCTGACCGTGGTTTCGGTCATAGGTTTCATTAGCAATATCATTTTGAACAAGATACTTATTTTTGGAACCAGCGTGACACCAGCATATGGTATTGCGGGGGCAGCCGCCTCTACCGTTCTGGTGAGTGTTATCATGGTAGCGATGCTGGGCTACTATATGCGTGCGGAGTTGAAATCGATTATCCGGATACGCTTCATCGGTGCATCCTCGCTTCGCAGTCTTTTTCATATTTTCAAACTTGGTTTTCCGATTGGCCTGTCTGAGCTGGCCACGGCCGGTTTCTTCATATCCTCAACGTTTCTGGTTGGCTTGATTGGGGTAGATGAACTGGCAGCACATGCCATTGCCTTTCATGTGATCGAGCTTGCAATCGTCTTTGTACTTGGGTTTGAGGAAGCGGCGGCGGTTAAAATGGGTCTTGCTGTGGGAATGAAGCAAGGCCCGGAACAAATCAGGGTGCTGGTGCGAAATTTACTGGTCTCAACCGCTGTATTTTCAGCGGTATTTGTGATCATATTGATTGTTTTTAGCGATGTGATTCCATCGTTCTTCCTGACCGCCAACGATAAACATCAGCCCATCATGTCGCTTGCAACAACACTTATCCTGATCGGTGCCGCTTTCATCATTCTGGATGCATTTCAGTGCGTATTGCGGGGTGCGTTGCGGGGCATGCAGGATACAGCTGTACCGATGGTCAATGTCGTGGCCGGATTTTGGCTGGTGGGTGTGCCCCTCAGCTACTATCTCTCGCAGGTCTTGAATTTTGGCGCTCCCGGAGTCTGGTACGGTCTTAGTTGCGGGCTCATCGTGGTGTGTGTTTTATTGTTATTCCGACTGAAAGTGCAGAATCTTGCAGTAGAATGGTGACAAATACGTGATTGACGGTTCTGCCACAGAAAAAGAAAATAAAATTTATGAAAAGATTGTAGAAAAGGCTGGCGATGCGGTGTCAGTTATTAAATCGAAAACCAAAAAATTAAAGCAAAATTGAGCGGCGATGAGTAGCCGCTCATTGTAACTTGATCGTCTTCATGATGTTTTCAGGGAAGATTGATTATTTTGTGCGGCGAGTATGGATGAAAAATTTGGCGAGGCCTCATTTATCAACCATTTTCGAATTGTATATGTCCGAACGCCTTCTTTATGCATGGGATCATTCTTCGCTAATTTGTCAGCATCATCCATTGAAGCGGCACGATATACGATAAGGCCATTGCCCTGCATCAGCTCGCCCGTGGGGTCGGACACGGGTCCTGCAAGAAACAAGCTTCCATCACTTTCCAGTTTTTTCTGGTAGTCCAAATGGGCAGGTAATGTCTTAGTTAACGCTTCCGGCGTGCCAACCGGTGTCGTCTCCACAACGTATAATTCGAACGCTAAAGCACCCCTTTCCTTTGCTGTTTTTTTATACTCTTCCCATGTGGGCATAGTATCCTCGCAGGATTGTTCACCGGATATACTATGCCAGATTCAAGTTTAAACAATATTAAATATCGATTTTATTTGACCGTTTCACGATAATATGGGTATTTCTTATGCTGATACATTGCTGATGAGGGTCCGGGCCATTGACTTCTGCAGATAATAAACAGGAGGAATTAGAAGAGATACGCAAAGCTGCGCAAGATGATATTCGTGCCCTGCGTGAAGAGATTACCGAGCTGGACCAGTCTTCTGTCGACCTCATCATCACCCGCGCCCGGTCGCATAACGCCTGGAAAGACACCCCCGTGACCGATGCGCAGATTCAGCGCATGTATGACATCGTAAAAATGGGGTCGACCAGTATGAATAGCTGCCCGGCGAGGTTTATATTTGTCCGCTCCAAAGAGGGTAAGGACAGGCTTGCAAAATCGGTGAAGCCAACGAATTTGCCCAAACTCATGGGTGCACCACTAACCGTTATTGTCGCCTATGATACGGAGTTTTGGAAAGAGCTCCCCAAACTGTTTCCGCATGAAGACAGGCGACCGATGTTTGAGGGGAATAAAGAATTTTCGCTGGATACGGCTTATCGAAATTCAACCCTTCAGGGCGCTTATTTGATGATTGCGGCCCGCGCCATAGGACTTGATGTGGGTGCAATGTCCGGATTTTCAAATGAAGTTGTAGATCAGGAATTTTTCGCAGGCACAACATTCAAGTCAAATTTCCTTTGTAATATAGGCACGGCCGATGAGACCGGCGTGTTCCAGCGCTTACCAAGATTTGACTTTGATGAAGCTTGTTCCTTTGCTTAGTGTCTTTAAGAGAAGAGATTATATTGGAGTAGATATAGAGAATGTCAGCGAACGTAAAAGAGAAAACAACGGTTAAACTGCGTGCCAGTGCGGACTGCCCGTCCCATTCGCTGGCCAATATATCCGTCCGCGATATTGTCTTTGCAATAGATGAGCCGAAGGAGCGCGGCGGAACTGATAAGGGACCAACGCCGACGGAAACCGCCCTGGCAGCATTGATTGGGTGCACGAATGTGATTGGCCACAAATGCGCCAATAATCTCGGGATTGATATTGGCCAGTTGGAAATCATCGCGACCTGCGATTTTGACAGGCGCGGTGTTACGCTTGCTGAAGAAATAGAGATTCCGTTTCAGACCATCAATCTGAGAATACAAACCAGTAATGCGGTGCCTGAATCCGATCTTAACCGGTTATCGCAGGAAGTTTCCAAATTTTGTCCATTGTCTATACTATTCCGACAGGCAGGGACAATTATCGAGGAGGAATGGATTTCAGCATAATTGTTGCGAGAAGCCTCCAATACATTTAACATTTAATTCTGGGAGGATTATCAATGTTTAATATTAAAAAAATGCTCCGCCAGGGGCTAATCGGTATTGCCGTCTTAATGGCGGCGGTTTTCAGTGGCATGCCAGCCATGTCGATGGAAACGATCAAAATGATCGCTATAGACGGCTATCCGGCACGGGCCATGTGGGTCAAGGAGTTCTCCGGATTTTTCATACCACGTGTCAATGAAGAACTTAAAAAGAAAGGCAACTACGAGATTGAATGGCAGGAGGCTTATGGCGGCCAGATTGTTAAACCGCGCGGTGTTCTTGAAGGCATTAAACTTGGCCTTGGTGACATAGGTGTTGTCACTACGATTTTCCATAACTCTGCATTGCCTAGTCAGGGTATTTCGGCAGTAACGCCATTCATATCTGCCGATGCCAGAGTTGTGGCCAAGGCGGTAGATGAGATTGCCAGAGAATTCCCGCAAATGGCCAAAGAGCTGGACGCGGAAAATCAGGTTTATTTAGCGACCGGCGTGGTACTTGATACCTATCAGCTTTTCTCGAAAACTCCGATTAAATCGCTTAAAGACCTTGAAGGCAAAAAAATTGCCGGAGCAGGTTACAATCTGCGATATCTGGAAGGCATCAAAGGGGCCAGCGGTGTCCGAGGAGGACTGCCCAACTTCTATTCCATGCTTCAAACAGGGGTTGTTGATGCCGCTATGCTTTGGCCGGAATCCGCCAAGACGTTCAAAATCGCCGAAGTGGCCCCTTATATGCTGAAAGTTGATCTTGGTGCGGTGAATTCCAAAACGGTAACGGTCAATAAAGAGGTTTGGGACAAGTTGCCTGATGAAGTGAAGTCCGTGCTTAAGAAGGTTGCCATCGAATATCGCGACCACATCGCTGCTATCGCCATGGACCGCGCGTCTGAATCACTTGAAGCCTATAAGGCTGGTGGTGGTAAGGTCACTGTGCTGTCCAAAGATGCACGTGCGGCTTGGGCAAATGCCATGCCTAACATCGCTAAGGACTGGGCCAAGAAGCTTGATTCAGAAGGCGCCCCCGGCTCAGCAATGCTGAAGACTTATGTCGCCAAGTTGAAAGCGGCGGGTCAGATTCCTGTTCGGGATTGGGCCAGCGAACTTTGATTTTAGTGGCGGCGGAGGGAAGATAATGGAATTTATCCGCCGCCTCTACAATCCCATTATGCTCGTTGCGTCTGCGGCAAACGCCGTCGGGACACTCGTGATATTCATGCTTGTGGTGATTATGAATATCGACATATTTTCCCGGGGCATTTTCCACGCACCGTTCAACGGTGTTGTTGAAGTTGTTGTTTTCTCACTGATCTTAATCGTTTACCTGCAATTGCCCGATGTGGTGCGCAATAACAGGTTGACCCGCTCTGATGGTTTTTTAAGTGTTGCAGATGCCAGTTTTCCAGGATTGGCCAATATCATCTCGCGGCTGATCAATTGTTCGGGCTGTGTTTTCATGGGATTAATTACCTGGACGATGTGGCCTGAATTTGTTGAATCAATTGAAACCTGCCATTTCATTTCGCTACCTGAATTCGGGCCGGCGAAAACAGGCAACCTTATCACGGACATGTCCGTCGCATTGAAGCGTTGTGAATATTTCGGCACACCCGGTATTTTTACAGTGCCCTGGTGGCCCGCAAAACTGGCCATTGTCTTCAGCGCGTCCATGTGCTGTGTGATATTCTTTTTCCAGACGGTACTGGGCTCCCAGAGCCATATGTCTGCTGATAGCCGGGAGAGTAGAATATGACACCGGTCGAGATCGGCGCTTTATCTGTGCTAGCCATCGTCGGCTTAGTTTATATTGGCGTCTATATTCCTGTAGCTTTGGGGCTTGTCTCCTTTGTGTCGATTTGGCTGATTAGCGGGAAGTCCATACTCGCCTTTAATTTTCTCAAGGTCGCTGTCGGAGATGGTGTCACCGAATACCCTTTTGCGACTATTCCGTTATTCACGTTAATGGGGCTGCTGGTCTCCCGGGCGGAATTGGGTACGGATATTTATACTGTTCTCAATCGCGGGTTTCGCAAAGTTACAGGAGGCGTAGGGATGGCAACAGTGGGGGCAAATGCTGTTTTTGCCGCTGTAACCGGCTCATCAATTGCTTCCGCATCTGTTTTTACCCGGATTGCAGTACCTGAAATGCGTAAGCTGAATTATAACAAACGCTTCGCCGTCGGCGTGGTTTCGGGGTCGTCTGTGCTGGGGATGATCATTCCCCCTAGCGCGATGTTGATTATATATTCTTTTGTTTCTGAGCAATCGGTCGGAGACATGTTTCTGGCCGGTATAGTTCCGGGATTAATCCTGACTGCGGCCTATATTTTATGGATTTCCATTTCGGGTCGTATCCACCCAAGCTATATTGGCACAAACATTGATAGTGCTGACAGTGAGGCACTAACAATTTTTCAGATATTGGATAAGACCGTTCCGATTATCTCGCTCATTTTCATTGTTCTTGGCGGGATTTATACCGGATGGTTAACACCAGTTGAAGCCGGTGCCGCCGGCACGTTGGCGGCACTGGTTATTGCGATCATGCGCAGAAAAATGTCTTTCAGGGCGCTTTGGGATACTGCGATTGAAACGGGTCATATCACAGCGTCGATATTGTTTCTGATCGCTATGGCGTCCTTGTACAGTCGCATGCTGGGTTATGCCGGCCTGCCAAATCAGCTGGATGCATTTTTACAGAACCATTCATTCGGTTTTCTGGAGGTGATGATCATGTATGTCCTCCTGATGCTGTTCCTCGGCACTATCCTTGATACAGCCTCAATCATACTGATTGTTGTCCCACTTTTCATAACGCTTGTTGAATCTATGGGTATGAGCCTTGTATGGTTTGGCATTGTCACAGTTATTGGCGCGGAAATCGGGTTATTAACACCGCCACTTGGTATTTCGTGTTTCGTCATTAAAACCAGTTTGAATGATCCCCAAGTAAAACTTAAAGACGTGTTTATAGGCGCTTTCCCATTCGCAGTGGTTATGTTGCTGGTTCTAATTTTACTGATTAGCTTCCCTGTCCTTTCTATCGGCATTCTGGGATAACCCCCTGTCAGGAGATACATAATGCGCACAGTGAAAACGGATACAATAACTCAGGTATTTATTGACACCATTGCAGAAGATACCGATGAGCGTCTGAAATTTGTCCTGACAAGTCTGGTCAAGCACTTACATGATTTTGCCCGTGAAACCAGCTTAACCCATGATGAATGGCGTAAGGGATTAGAGCTTCTATATAATGCTGGTGAAATTTCATCACGGGAGCGAAATGAATTTGTACTGTTTTCCGATGTTCTGGGACTGTCATCTCTCGTTGACATGATCAACTCACCGGAAGGCGCCACACCGTCAAGCGTGCTTGGCCCGTTCCACATACTCGGTGCCCCTGATTTGCCCGTGGGCGGCGATTTAAAGGCAGATAATGAAGGCGATGCCGTAGTTGTGGAAGGCCGCGTCCTCACGACCAATGGCGAGCCCATTGAAGGAGCCATGCTAGAGATCTGGCAGACGGCTGAAAACGGTCTCTATTCCGGTCAGGATGAAGCGCAACCTGAATATAATTTACGTGCCCGGATGACAACGGGTAAGGATGGCCGCTATCTCTTCTCCACAATCCGTCCCGCACCTTATACCGTGCCTGATGACGGGCCTGTGGGTGAATTGCTGCATGCAACCGGTCGGCATCCATGGCGCCCGTCTCATTTGCATTTCATCGCAAAAGCACATGATTACGCTACATTGGTGACCGAGGTGTTTCCAAGTGATGACCCCTATCTTGATGAAGATGCGGTTTTTGGTGTGCGTGATAAACTCATCATGGAATATAAGGAAGGTAAGAATACTGATGATCTGCCTGATGATTTGGCCATCAAAGCAGATATTAAAGAGCCGTTCTATACTGTGGACTTTGATTTGGTTCTCTCGCCCAGATAGCCAATGCGAAACCGATAATTGCCGTCTTACAAAATTTCCGTTGGTGTTGTAGTGCTCAATCAGCTGTTTAGCCGACAAGTTACCATTCCGTATATATCGGTTTTTCTTGCCAGAGATAATGGGAATCGTTAAAATTTATCATTTAATTTTCAATGGATTAGTGTAATGCGATTGGTGAGTTTTCAGGCTGAAGATGGTGCCCGAATTGGTTTCGTTAAAGGCGATAAGGTTATTGATCTGACGGCAGTAGATTCATCCGCCCCCCGTGATATTCAATCTGTGATTTCGGAAGGCAAACTGAAGAGTCTTGGCGTAATCGCCGACAGGGCTTCTGAAAATGCCGCATTGAAATATGATGAATTGAAATTAAATATCCCCATTCATTCGCCCGGTAAAATTCTTTGCCTCGGCCTTAACTATATGGACCATGTGGATGAAGGGATTTTTGAAAAGCAACCTTATCCCACCATCTTTATGCGAAGCATCACCTCACTGGTTGCACATGATATGCCTGTGATTCGGCCTGAAAAGTCCGAAACTCTCGATTTTGAGGCGGAATTGGCGCTGGTCATTGGCAGGAAATCACGGCATCTTACGGCTGAGAATGCGCTAGACGCTGTGGCAGGTTACAGCTGTTTCAATGATGGTTCGGTTCGCGAGTATCAGCGTCATACGATTCAGTGGACGATGGGTAAAAACTTTGATCGGACCGGGCCTTTTGGTCCTGTTTTCGTCACCGCTGATGAATTGCCTGCAGGAGCTAAGGGGCTTGACATTGTATGCCGCCTCAATGGTGAAACCGTTCAATCCAGTAATACCGATATGATGATCTTCCCAGTGGTTGAAACACTAGTTTACCTCACCGAAGGAATAACCCTTGAATCAGGTGACATCGTTGTCATGGGAACCCCTTCAGGCGTAGGTCATGCCCGCAAGCCTCCACTATGGATGAAAGCCGGCGATGTCGTCGAAGTTGAAATTGAAAATATCGGTCTGTTACGCAACCCTATTGCTGATGAAGCTGATTTGATGGGTTGAGATTTCACTGATTACATATACGAATAGTTTCAGCATCAATTTCGGCAGATTTCCGCATGTTATTTTGCAGCCCCGGCCGATTTGTTAAGAGCCTGATCTATATCTTCGATAATATCTGCAATATTCTCAATCCCCACGGAAAGGCGGACATAGCCAGGGGTGACTCCTGCACTCAGCTGATCTTCTTCGGGAAGCTGCGAGTGGGTCGTGGAAGCCGGGTGGATTGCCAATGTGCGGGCATCGCCGATATTGGCAACGTGATAGACCAGCTTGAGGCTGTCAATAAACCTCTGGCCGGCCTCAATGCCGCCTTTTAATTCAATTCCAACCAGTGCGCCATAACCCTTTGTCAGATACTTTTCGGTCAGATTTTTCTCGGCACCCTTGAAAAGGCCGGGATATGTCACTGATTGGACCGCATCGTGCTTTGATAGAAATTCCGCAAGTTTCGCGGCATTGGCCTGATGTTCGCGGAATCGAAGGGGCAGGGTTTCCAATCCTTGAATCAGCTGAAACGCATTGGCGGGAGAAATTGCTGCGCCCAGATCCCGCAATACCACCACACGGGCACGGATGGCATAAGCAATCGGGGCTCCCAGGGCTTCAGGGACTAACGTGCCCCATACAGCGCCGTGGTAACTGCCATCAGGCTCGTTGAAATGGGGTTGCTGCTTGGGATGGGAGCACCAGTCAAAATTCCCGCCATCGACAATAATGCCGCCGATTGATGTGCCGTGCCCGCCGATAAACTTGGTCAGGGAATGGACCACAACCGCAGCCCCATGATCAAAGGGCCGGCAGGTGATGGGTGCTGCGGTATTATCGACAATGAGCGGGATCCCGCGATCTTTGCCGAGGGCAGCAACTTCACCGATGGGGAAGGGTACCAGCTGGGGGTTTGGCAATGCCTCCCCGAAATAGGCCCGGGTGCGCTCGTCGCTTAATTCTGCGAAACTTTCAGGACGCGCCGGGTCTGCAAAACGCACGTCTATTCCCATTTTCTTAAGGAGATTTGTGAAAAAGTTATAGGTTCCGCCATAGAGATGGGGAGATGA
>JBAJNM010000089.1 GCA_036881865.1 Parvularculales bacterium
TCAGAAAGTGTCACTGAAAAATTGAGACCGGTGTCTGCGGGATTGCCGGTAAAATCAACCCCGCCTTTGCCACCCATGACATCGCCGGCATCAATTCTGCCCTCGAAGATGTTGCCCTTCTTATTGAGCACGATGGCGATGGGTTCAATTTCGGCCCGGCCAACACCTTCTGTGCCGGTTTGGTCAGGATCGGACATGACCCTGAGTTTGGCATCATCAATATACAGTGATTTGATCGAAGCCAGAGGGCCGCCGCCGGAGGCGGCATCAGCGTCATCAATCAGGGCCGTTAGCAGCTTCATCGAAGGTCCGGCATGCCAGCCCTTTGATCCATGTTCAATTTCAATTTCAAGACCGGAAAGTCTCATCTCTGTCGGATTCAATTCCCCGAGCAGAATATTAATTAAACTGAATCTGAATTCCGATTGCGGCAGCACAACGACCGTATCGGAAGCATTCAGTCTGACATTGCTCGCCTTGAGCCTGACCGGCAATGCAGACAGGCTGAATTCCAGCTCGGCCTTTTCGATACTGCCGAAAACGCCTTCTGCGTGGTGGCTTAGTTTGTCCTGGATAAACAGAACGAGGCCGCCTGTATTATTAACCTGCTTCCAAAAACTGTAACCATAACCGCCCGCAGCAACGATCAGCACTGTGAAAGCAACGAGAACGGCAGTTTGAAATTTTCGATTTCTCAGGAACAAAAAACCATCCCCCGGAATACGGCCATCCCATGATGCCGATATTGGGCTATCCTTTTTTTCCTGCTGCTCATAGTCCTGTATCTTTTCATGGTATTTTTTCAGATGGTATAACACAATTCCGGCAGCATCGTGTCAGCAAAACACGGGCGGGCCGCCAAAGCCAGGGGACGCGTTACGAGCCGCCCTCGCGCTGGTTACTGACTTTCATGGCAAGTCCGGCTTCAATGAAATCATCCAGATCGCCATCGAGAACACCCTGAGCATTCCCCTTTTCCACCTGGGTGCGGAGATCTTTGACCATTTGGTAAGGGTGCAGAACATAGGATCTGATCTGGTTGCCCCAGCCGATTTCCGTCTTGCTGGAAGCGGTTTCACTGGCTTCCGCCTCGCGCCGCTGCAATTCCAGCTCATAGAGGCGTGCTTTCAGCATGTTAAGGGCCGTTGCCTTGTTGCGGTGCTGAGATCTGTCGTTCTGGCACTGAACAGCGATCCCTGTCGGCAGGTGGGTAATACGGATAGCACTATCCGTCTTGTTGACATGCTGGCCGCCTGCACCGGAAGCCCGATAGGTGTCAATCCGCAGATCCTTTTCTTCAATCTCAATCTCGATCGTATCATCGACCACCGGATAGACCCAGACCGAAGCAAAACTGGTATGCCGCCGCGCTGATGAATCGTAGGGTGAGATACGGACAAGGCGGTGCACACCGCTTTCCGTCTTCAGCCAGCCATAGGCACTGTCACCGTTGAGACGCATGGTCACCGATTTGAGGCCGGCTTCTTCGCCGGCGCTTTCTTCAATATACTCAATCTTGTAGCCATGGGCCTCGCCCCAGCGGGCATACATGCGCTGCAGCATGGCCGCCCAGTCCTGAGCCTCGGTACCGCCGGCACCGGCATTAATTTCAATAAAGCAGTCATTGCCGTCAGCTTCGCCCGAAAGCAGGCTCTCGATCTGGCGCTTGGAGGCAATGGCCTCAATCTCGCCGAGACTGCTCTCAGCTTCGGTAATGACGTCGGTGTCGTTTTCCTCTTCACCAAGGGCGATCAACGCGATTGCATCTTCAAGTGCAGTCTCTATTTCCCTCACCCCGCCGATAAGACGATCAAGCCGGTTCTTCTCGCGCATAACTTTCTGGGCGCGTTCCTGGTCATCCCAAAGGTTTTGGTCTTCAGCCTGGGCATTGAGATCTTCAAGACGGGCCACAGCCCGATCCCAGCCTAAATGCTGGCGCAGCAGACTCAAGCTTGAACGGATTGAGGTAACTTTATGTTCGATTTCGGCTTGCATGATAGCCCGATGGATGGTTCTGAGACAAAGCCTCTGTTTAATACAGCCCCGGAAGCGGCTCTGCAACCGCCGTCGCATCCCTGCCCGGCACATCGATCACAGCAGAATTCTTGCCAACGGCAAGCGGGCGCTGCCCGGGCTTGAAGGCTTCGGTTATGACCTGCTTATCGCCCTCACGGGCCCGCTGCCCGTTAAGCGCATTGATGGTGAACAGATTGACCCCTTGCGGGCGCCGGAAAGGAATCTGGGCCCGCCCCTGCATGGCCTCGGCAATAAAATCGGCAAATATCGGGACGGCAGCGGTTGACCCCGTTTCACTCTTGCCCAGCGGTTTCGGTGCATCAAACCCGACATAGACGCCGATAACAAGATCCGGCGTGAAACCGATAAACCAGGCATTGGTGTTATCATTGGTGGTACCTGTCTTGCCGGCAACAGTTAAACCGAGATTGCCGATCCTCCGCCCGGTCCCCCGGCTGACCACTCCCTCAAGCATCGAGACCATCTGATAGGCTGTGGCATTGCTTGTCACCCGTCGCCGCTGGTCCGGCAGGAGCGGCGGGGTGGCATCACCGGAAGGAATGGCAGCAAGGCTGCAGCCAAAGCAGTCGCGACTGTCATGTCGGTAAACCGTTTTCCCAAAACGGTCCTGCACCCGGTCAACAAGTGCCGGCGTGATGAAGGAGCCGCCATTGGCAACCATGCCATAGGCAGCGGTAAGTTGCATAAGTGTCGTCTCACCCGCTCCCAGCGACATTGAAAGCAAGGCCGGCATATCATTATCGATCCCGAACCGGCTGGCGTAATCCTGCACGGCCGGCATGCCAATTGCCATGGCGAGACGCGCGGTCATCAGGTTGCGTGACTGCTCAATCCCCTGACGCATAATGCTGGGACCGTAAAATTTACGGGTATAGTTTGCCGGCTTCCACTTTGGCAGACCGGGCCCCTGATCCACGACCAGCGGCGCATCGAGAATTCGCGTCGTTGGCGAGAAACCGTTATCCAAAGCGGCCAGGTAGACAAAGGGCTTAAACGCGGAACCCGCTTGACGCTGCGCCTGGGTGGCACGATTGAACTCACTCGTTGCGGCGTTATAACCGCCCGTCATCGCCAGCACACGTCCTGTATGGGGGTCAAGCGCAAGCAGCGCCCCCTGCACCGACGGCGCCTGGCCAAGCGCCCAGACGGTTTTATCAAATTCGGGTTCACCCTTGATCCGGGCAACGCGGTCCGGCACATCTGCCGGACGCTGAACCATGATAATGTCATTTTTCTTGAGCGCATCGGTAAGACTGGTCAGCGGCCGGGGTCTGATCCCGTCGCTGTCCCGCGGCGGATAGGCCCAGTCAGCCAGGGCAAAAGGAATGATGCCATTGACGAGAGCGGGGTTATCGGGGTCGCGTGTGGTCATGACAGTGATCTGGGCCTGCCTTTTGGCAACCCCGGTCACCAATGCGGGATAGCGGCCCTCATGCATGCCCCTGCCGTAGTGCCAGAGGATTTTGCCAAGGGATTCCTGCACCCCTTCAAGATGCCCCAGCGGCCCGCGCCATCCCTGGCGTTTATCAAGAGATTCCAGCCCCTCAATCATGACACGGTCGGCAATCTGCTGTAATTTCGGGTCAATCGTTGTCCGCACGGAATAGCCGCCGGAATAAAAAGCGTCAGCCCCGTAGCGGTCAACCATCTGGCGCCTGACTTCTTCAACGAAATAAGGCGCTTCGGCATCATCAACACCTGAACGAGGCCGCAATGTGATCCGCTCCTGCTTTGCGGCAGCAGCCTCCTCGGCTGTCACAAAACCGTTTTCAACCATCTGCCCCAGCACCCAGTTGCGCCGGCCGATAGCCGCCTTGTATTTCCGTACGGGGTGATAGTTGTTCGGGGCTTTCGGCAGCGCGGCAAGATAGGCCATCTCAGCCAAAGTCAAATCAGCCAGCGCTTTGTCATAATAATTCAACGCCGCAGCCGCCACACCATAACTGCCCGAGCCGAGATAAATCTCATTCAGATACAATTCAAGCAGCTGATCCTTGCTGAGTGCACGCTCCATTCGGATCGCGAGAATCCCCTCCTTGATCTTTCGCTCTATCGACACTTCATTACTGAGAAGAAAATTTTTCGCCACCTGCTGGGTGATCGTCGATGCCCCGACAAGGCGCCGGCCTGAACCAAAATTGACAAAATTGGTTAATGCCGCTCTCACCATGGCTTTCGGATCAATCCCGAAATGGTCGTAAAAGTCTTTGTCTTCAGCGGCAAGGAACGCCTGGATCAACGGCTCCTGCATCTCCGTGACAGGAACGAAAACCCTTTTTTCCAACGCATATTCAGCCAAAAGGGCGCCGTTTCCGGCATGGATTCGCGTGACAACGGGCGGTTCGTACTGGGCGAGCTGGCTGTATTGGGGCAGGTTTCGGCCATATTCCCAGAACACCCAGAGCACCCCGGCAACCGCCACGCCGCAAGCAAGAACAAAGAGACCGCCGCCCGCAATGACATAACGCAACACCCGGCTGTTGCGCCGTGGCCGCTCTGGGGGCTGCCCTGAGGGCTGCCCTGGGGACTGCTCTTTCGTCTTCCCTTCAGACTCCGGTCTTTTTCTTTCGTCTTTATCAGCTACGGACACGGGAGATAAGACCCTTTCAGTTGTATCGCACTATTCACTATGACAGCCGATCATGGCGATTATGTGGGCCGAATTATGGCAGATTCTGAGGGGCAGAAATATCGGTATTTTCAAAATACGTCAACACGGCCCGGGTGATCCGCTTCATCAGGTCATTCATGTATTTCTGGCTTTGCAAATTCCGCTCATCCTTGCGGTTGGTCAGAAATCCCATCTCGATCAGAACCGAGGGCACATCAGGGGATTTGAGGACTGCAAAACCGGCAAACCGATGCCCCCGCCGCGGGGTTGGCAGCCCTTCGAAGGCTTTATTCATTTCGGCTGCAAGAACGGAAGACTGGTTCATTGACTCACGCTGGAACATGCCCAGCAATACCGTGGTTACTGCCTCATCGGTAGTGCCAAGATCGGGTCCGCCGATCAGGTCCGCCTTATTTTCCTTCGCGGCAAGCAGGGCCGCCTCCTTATCCGATGCCATTTCCGAAAGTGTGAAGACCGAAACCCCCATCGCCTGACGATTCGGGGCGGCATCAGCATGCAGCGAGATGAAAATATCAGCCCTTTCTTCCCGCGCCAGACTAATGCGCTTACGCAGCCGATGATACCGGTCATCATGACGTGAAAGTACCGCCTTGATCCTGCCCGTGGCATTCAGCTGCTGCGCCAGTTCATGCGCGGCCTTGAGCGTGATCGTCTTTTCCTTGATACCGGATGGGCTGATCGCGCCCGGATCCTTGCCGCCATGGCCGGCATCAATGAACACAACCCATTTGCGCGGTTGGGCGGCCCTGTCTGCGGCAGGCTTATCTCGCAGAAAACCGGGTTTTGGCAAGGGCAGCAACAAACCTGAAGCACTCTTTCCCGATTGCGGCAAAGGCGGTTTGGGCAATGGTTTAAGGATGGCGGCCAGCTCGGACTGCGCGACGCCCGCATCTGTCCCAGACGGCTTGGGCACCGGCTTCAGGATGGCGGGCTGAACGGGTTCCTGCGCCCTCTGTTCAACCTCGAGCGGCTTGCCGCGCGCCGCAAGCAGGGCCCTGGCGGCGATGTGGAACGCCGTCTCGCCCTGGTCCCTTAAGTCGATCACCAGTCTTTGGCCGGTATCAAGTGGCGGCAGACGAAAAGCCCTGATTGGTATGGCCGGGGCATTAAGATCAATCACCAGCCGTGATCCCGCGGACTGATGGTCGCCATAGCGATACCCCTTGAGGGGCGCTGTCTGCAATGAGCCGGATTTATCCTGACCCTCCACCTGCCATGATGATGCGGGCAAATCGACAACTAAACGCCATGGCTTGGAGAGCAGAAAAAGCGATACCGGCACATTTTCCGATGTTTCAATCACCAGCCTGCTCGAATCTTCAAAAATGCCGGTACGCAGGCCGAGAATGCGGTTTTCTGCCAGTGCAGGCTGAACCCATGTCAGGATGGACACTGCCAGAAGAAGGACTGAGCTGATCAGTCTGTGCATGCGTTGACCTCCGCCGTCGTTGTTGAGTTGTACCGCAACACCAGCCTCATGTGAAGCCGCAGGATACCGCCTTTCCTGGTCAAATTTGCCGATTATGCCGATTATGATTGTAAGTAAGCATTTCTGCCCTTATATTGGGGTTGTCAGGTCATTTCCTGACCAAACAGATTTATCGCTGATGACCGTAATACGGCATCGCGACATGAGAGAGGGCGAAATCTCGCCCTATACCGAAAGACAAGGCCATGACAGCCAATGCCAGTGATCAGATAATCATCCGCCCCTCGAAGGAGGCGGCTTTTCTTTATGGCACGAAGATGCATCAAGCCTCGTTTCTGAACAATCCGGCAACAGGACACATACGCCCCAGGGGCGTTCTGTGCGCGGAAGAAAGTCACAACAATGTCAAAAAAACTACTTATCGATGCACGGCAAGACGACGAAACACGTGTCGTTCTGCTCAACAACAACAAGATCGAGGATTATAATCACGAGACCAGCCACCGTAAACAACTCAAAGGAAACATCTACCTTGCAAGAGTGACACGGGTTGAGCCGTCCTTGCAGGCGGCCTTTGTGGAGTATGGCGGCAACCGTCAGGGTTTCCTGGCGTTCAGTGAAATCCATCCCGACTACTATCGTATCCCCATTGAAGACCGCGAGAAATTGCTTGCCGAAGAGGAAGAGCGCGCTGCCCGTGAAAACGAAGACAGCGAGGACAATGGTGAGAATTCCAAAAAAGCCGCTGATACGGATGAAAAAGCCGCCGACACAGATGAAAAAGCCGCCGATACAGATGAATTAGTGGTGGACTCCGGCGAGGACAACGAGGACGAGCTGCGCTCTGAACGCCGCCGGAAGGCCCAGAGTTCCCGTCACTACAAAATTCAGGAAGTTATCTCAAACCGGCAGATCCTGCTCATTCAGGTGGTAAAGGAAGAACGCGGCGGCAAGGGCGCCGCACTGACAACCTACCTTTCGCTGGCCGGACGCTACTGCGTTTTGATGCCGAACACACATCACGGCGGCGGAGTCAGCCGCAAAATCAGCAATTCAGATGATCGCAAGAAACTGAAAAAGATCATCAACGGGCTTGAGATTCCCAAGGGCATGGGGGTGATCCTCCGCACCGCAGGCTCAAAGAGAACGAAGGCGGAAATCAATCGAGATTTCACCTATCTGTCACGTCAATGGGATGAAATCCGCGCACTGACCATGGAATCGAACGCGCCTGTTCTGATCCATGAGGAAGGCAATCTGGTTAAGCGCGCCATCAGGGATTATTACACATCCGATGTTGATGAAGTTCTGGTTGAAGGGGATGAAGCCTATAAATCAGCCCGAACCCATATGAAAAACCTGATGCCCAGCCATGTGAAGAAAGTTCGCGGCTACGACGACACATCGATGCCTCTCTTCCAGAAGCATCAGGTTGAAGCCATGCTTTCGGCCATGCATGACCCCCAGGTCACACTTAAATCCGGCGGCTATCTTGTTATCAACCAGGCTGAAGCGCTGGTGGCAATCGACGTTAACTCCGGGCGCGCCACCCGGGAGCGGAACATTGAGGAAACCGCGCTCAAAACCAATCTTGAAGCTGCCGCGGAAATTGCCCAGCAGTTGCGCCAGCGTGATCTTGCAGGGCTGATCGTTATTGATTTCATTGATATGGAAAATAATCGCAACAAGCGTGCGGTGGAGCGAAAGCTGAAAGAATCTGTCAGCAATGACAGGGCGCGAATTCAGCTTGGTTCCATCAGCCAGTTCGGGCTGCTTGAAATGTCGCGCCAGCGCCTTCGCCCCAGTCTCGCCGAGACGGTAAGCGACCTCTGCCCCCATTGTCAGGGCACGGGCCGTATACGGTCAGTTGAATCTGCAGCCCTTCAGGCCCTTCGAAGTATTGAAGCCGAGGCAATCAAGGGACGCGGGGACGACCTCTTTGTTTACATGAGCGCAAGTATCGCGATCTATATTCTGAACAACAAGCGTGACGTCATTGCCGGCATGGAACAACGCTTTGGCATAGCCATCCGTCTGCACCAGGATGACAGCCTTATCGCTCCGGAAACCCGCTTTGGGGAAGATCCGTCACTGGCAGCAGCGGCAAGTGAGAAACCAGAAGGCCGGAGCCGACGCCGCCGGGGCAACCGCAAGGGCAGCGATAACACCGCCGAAAAAGAAGCGGAGGCATCCACAAAGCAAGACAACTCCGCAGCCAAGAGCGATGATGAAAATGGTGAAGATAAGTCCAAGCGCCATCGCCGCCGGGGCAAACGCGGCGGCCGCAAGCGGCGCCGGGATCAGGGTGAAAACGGCGCGGAAGCCGCAGCAAACACGAACAACGCCGACGTTCCGGCAGAAGCGGAAGAAAAACGCAAGCCACGCAGCCGGAACAAAGCCGCACCTGACACCGGCAAGACCGAAGCGGCAAATGAGGCGCCGTCGGATACTGCTGCAGACGAAACAAAACCGAAGGCGCCGCGCAAGAAGTCTGCCCGAAAGAAGTCTGCAAAGGCGAAGTCGGCTGGGGGCGAAGACACGGCCAAACCTGATGCAAAGGCGAAAACTGAAAAGAAGCAGGCCGCCAAGACCAAGAAGCCGGCTGCAGGCAAGAAGGCCTCAAAAGGAAAGAAAAACTCCACATCGTCCCCGGTCAACGTGGTGGATATTGACGCTGTCAAACCGGCATCAAAGAAAAAGGGCTGGTGGAACAGCTGATCAGCAGTTATCGGCAAGCCATGAGTTTATCCGGCGCGTAGCCTCTTCCATATCCGCGGTGGATCCGGCAAAGGAAAGCCGCAGATAATCCCGTCCCTGCTCGGTATCAAAATCAGCGCCGGTGGTGGTGGCGACATGGGCTTCTTTCAGTAGCCTGTCAGCCAGAACGAAACTGTCCTCGGCTACCGCCGATGTCCGGAAATAGAGATAGAAGGCCCCTTCTGCCGGAGCGGCATCCTGCATCAGTCGCGGATCAAGCCCGCCTCGAAGCACATCAAGGTTTCGTCCGTAACGGCTGATATGACCTTCGAGTTCTGTGATGGACTCAGGATCGCTGATTGCGGCGGTAGCGGCGATTTGAGAAAGTGTCGATACCGAGATAACAGCATTCTGTGCCAGCCTGTCCATGGGTTCGATGAGATCATCGGGTACGATCATCCAGCCGACACGGTGACCCGTCATCGAAAAGTATTTTGAAAAAGAATTGATAACGATCGCATCCTTCGCCATGGGAAGCACCGTGTGCGTATCCACGTCGAATGAAATGCCGTGATAGATTTCATCGGAAATAAGCCGCACATCATTCTCATCACACCAGGCGGCAATGGCGGCCAACTCCTCAGCATTGAGCACCACGCCCGTGGGGTTAGCCGGGCTGGCAATAATCAGCCCCGTGGGCGTTTCAGGCAGGGCATCAAGATGTTCGGGCTTGAGCTTCCAGCCTTCGGCACCGCGCACACCAATCATCACCGCTTGCAACCCGGCAGATTTCAGCAGGTTACGATAGGCCGAGTAGCCGGGATCGGTCATGGCGACGGTATCCCCCGGATCGAAGCAACTGAGAAACGCCATCATGAAACCGAGGGATGAGCCAACAGTAACCACAACGTTATCAGGGTTAACCGTGAGCCCGTAAACACGGCTGTAATGATCAGCTATACCCTGCCGCAGCGGTTTAATGCCCATCGTCAGGGTGTAGCCGTGGCTGGCAGGGTCATCGAGGGCATCAACGATGGCCTTTTTCGCCGGAGCGGGCGCCCCTGATGAAGGCTGGCCGACTTCAAGATGCATGAGATGTGCACCTTCCGCTTCAAGCGAGGCGGCACGTGACATCACATCCATGACGAGGAATGGCGAAATATCCGACCTCTTGGAAAGTTTGACCGTCATAATATCACCATTTTCCAATATAATATGGTATGTGCGTAGCGTTCTTGTTGAATGAGCAGGCATACTCTATCGGAGTCGAAATGCCAAGAATATCGAAGCACCAAATCTTCCGGCATCTGGCAGCCATTATTATGGCTGTGGCTCTGCTCGTCCCGCACCTTGCTAAGGCTTCCGTCATCCGGGATACTGAAATTGAAGCCGGGTTGCTGCGGATCGCGCGCCCTATGGCCGAAGAGGCGGGAATCA